>JAZNSJ010000063.1:0-3925 GCA_045591155.1 Acutalibacteraceae bacterium
GAAACGGTGCTTGACAATATGATGTCAGCTTTTCCTGCTATGACCGAATTTGAAGCGCGTAGCGCATTGGGTGCATTTTTGTTTAGCGGAGACGATGTATTTAAAACCATTAATATGCTGTCAGGCGGAGAGCGTGTGCGATTAGCCCTTTGCAAGCTGTTTAAAAAATCACCTAATTTGCTTATACTGGACGAGCCCACCAATCATATGGATATAATTTCCAAGGAAACACTTGAGGATATTTTGTTGTCTTACAGCGGCACGCTTATTTTTGTCTCGCACGACCGCTATTTTGTAAAAAAACTCGCCACACGCATTATCGCGTTTGAAAAAGATAATGCCGATGTATACGATTTTGGACTAGATGAATATATGTTGCGCAAACCACCCGAAGAACAGCTTAGCGCACCTCAACAAAAGGCTGATAAAAAACATAAGAAGGGTTATACAACACCGCTTAAAGAAAAGGCAAAGCGTGAACGAGCGCTAAAACGGGCCGAAGAAAAAATCGCCGAGCTTGAAAAGGCGCTCGACGAATTAAAAGCACAACAATCTTTACCCCAAAACCTTGCCGATTATCAAAAGCTTTCGGAATTGCAATTGCAAATTGAAGAGTGCGAGTCGCAACTTTTAGAACAGATGGAAATTTGGGAAGAATTAGCATAAAAAGCAAGTGGAATATTCCACTTGCTTTTTATCACTGCATTAAAAATGAATCTATGCAGTAAACCGTTTGCCCGTTATATTCAAGCCTAGCCCAACCGCCGTTGCTTACACCCGTTTTGGTAATATATTCTCCGTTTTTTAGAGTATATATAACGTTTGAATCACTGGTGGTAGGTCTATCGCGAAGATTTACCTCTTCTTTGGCGGTAACATTTACCGTAGTTAATGTAAACGTCATACCGTGTTCGGTGATGGTTGCTGTTTCGCTTGGTGTTTCTTGCGGTTTAATTTCGGGAGCCGTAGTTGTAAGAAAGCTTGAAACGGCATAAACCACGCTGTCGTTATATAGAAGGCGTGACCACCCGTTATCGCTTTTTGCTGTTCGTGATAAAAATGTACCGCTTGTAAGCTTTGCTACCACCTCACTGTCGGTGGTGGGTAATGCTCGCAAATTGACCTCCATTTTAGCGGTAACGCTATCGTTACACGCTGTAAAGGTCATACCGTTTACTATATCGGGTTTGTCAATCTCGATTACCTCGTTTGACAAATAACTTGTTATAGCATATACGGTTTTTCCGTTGTACGAAAGACGTGACCAACCGTTAGCGCCAATCCCTGTGCGTGTTACAAATTCTCCGCTTTTAAGCACGGCAATAATATTATATTTAGTGCCTGCTCCTTCGCGAAGATTTACTTCATCTTTTGCGGTGACACTATCATTTGTGTCGGTATAAATGAGCTCATCCTGAGATTTTGGCGGTTTTGCCTCATCAGGTGTAGCGGCACTATCTTTTTGCGCGGCTTCGGTTGATTTAAAATAAGATACTACCATATCACAATTACCGTCAACACCATCTACAGTGCCTCGATTGGTATATTGCCACATATCATATCTACCGCTATAATCGGGGTTTTGCTTTGTGGGATATACGGCTTGTGAGTAATGCGCTACCCAAACCTTGTAATCCTTTTCAATGCGGGCAATATCCCAATAAGCCGCATTTTCAAAATCAGACTTAGCGCCATATATCATAGCGTCATATCCCGCGTTTTTTATATGTTTTAAAAATTCTATGGCATTATCAGTGCGACATTGGGCCGAGACACCATACATACGACTTGACGAATTATCATATCCCTCGCAGTCGTATACTACGGGGTAAGAGATTTTATATCCCTTTATAGCATCGGTTGTCCAAGTGGCTTCTTCTTGGGCTTCGGTAGTAGTTGTTGCGGTAGAAAAGAAGTAAACTCCTACCAAAACACCAAACTTTTGCGCTTGCTGAATGTTATAATCGGCATTTTCGTCACGGTAAATGGTGCCGTTTTCGCCACGGTATCCTATGCGAATTATGGCAAAATCAATTCCTGCATTTTTAACCCTTTGCCAGTCTATCTTACCCTGCCATTTTGACACATCTATGCCATGTGCTAATGCCGTGGTATTTTGCGGCTTTGTAAACTGCACCACCTCTCCCGTGTCTCGACCTATTTCGCTGTTTTCAGGATCTACGGTTTGGTCAACAGCTATATTTTGAAGCTGTGTCTGTGTTATTTTATTAGTGGTATCCAATGTTGAACTTGCGCCGTTATCTATGCTTTTACAAGCACAAATACATAAGATATTAAAAATTAACAATATAACTGTTATGTTTTTAAAATATATTTTCATTTACCTCACCAAACACATCATATAAAACCAAAAATATATTGTCAACAATATTAATCAATTCTTAATATCCTAAATCCTCGTTTACAAATATTACTGTTATTCGGTTGTTTTGGCGTTGCATAGCGCTTATCATATAATCGCAACAAATGCGGTCGTCGCACGCGCAGCCATCGGCAAAATCGGGGTTATCGTTATTAAGCAATGACACGCAATGGCCCAATTTTGCGCAGGGTGTGTTTTTGTTTAATCGCACGCAGTTTTTGGGTGCGGCAACCTTTTTAACGCGTAAAAACGCATCTTTTAAATTGGGAACAAGCTTGTTTTTACCCACTATCATTACCACGTTTTTAGGGCCAAAGGCAATTGACGATATGCGGTTTGCAAGTCCGTCAACATTTAAAAGCTCGCCGTTCTCGGTGATAGCGTTGGTTGAACAAAAGAAAAAGTCAGCGCCTATACTTGCTTTAAAACACTCATCTTGTTGCTCGGGTGTAATGCCCTCGCGACTGCGGTTCATAAAGCGGTATTTTTGGTCTTGTAAAATCTCGGGTATACCACATTCTATTACCGACATTGATCCTCCCCATGTGATAACGCAATCGTCAAAAAGCATATTTTTAACTATATTTTTTGCATCCTCTTTTGTTTCAGCAAAAATGGGATGCATTTTGTTTTTCTGTAGATTGTCAAAAAGTTTACGTATTTGTTCGGTCATTACTTTATTCCTTTCACTATAGTTCCGCCGCCAAGCACCGTATCACCGTCATAAAACACCGCCGATTGACCGGGGGATGGTGCGCGTTGGGGGGTATCAAATTCAAGTATTACTGTATCTTTATTGGTTTGATGAATAATACAAGGTTGCTCGGTATGGCGGTAACGCAATTTGCCTGCCGCGCGAATGCCGTCAAGACTGTTGGCAGCAATAATATTAACTCCACTTACCTTTACCTGTTTATAAAATAGATGTTCCTCATCACCCAAAGTTACTTCGTTGGTATCGGCGTTTTTATTAAGCACAAATGCGTGCTTACCAAGGGCAATACCAAGGCCCTTTCGCTGACCTATCGTGTAATGAATAACACCCTTGTGTTTACCCAAAATCTTACCGTCAAGGTCGAGATAATTGCCTGCGGCAAAGTTAAGACCCGTTGCATTTTCAATAAATGCGGCATAATCACCATCTGGCACAAAACATATATCCTGACTGTCGGATTTTCTTGCAACGCAGAGCTGCATACTTTCGGCAATTTCTCGCGCCTGCGCTTTTGTATAGTCACCCAATGGTAAAACAGTTTTTGATAGTTCGTTTTGTGTAAGGCCATAAAGTACATAGCTCTGGTCTTTGGTGGGATCTAATGCTTTTTTTAGTAAATAGCGGTCACCTGACCTTTCAACACGGGCATAATGCCCTGTGGCGATGCTATCAAAGCCGTTTTTCTCGGCGTAATCTAACATTGCACCAAACTTTATATGAATATTACACTGTATACAAGGGTTTGGCGTGCGACCTGCGATATATTCATCTATAAAATGCTTTATAACAAAATCGTAAAAATCCTTTTTTAAATCCAATACGCTATG
>JAZNSJ010000064.1:0-3333 GCA_045591155.1 Acutalibacteraceae bacterium
AATTATTGCACCTATTGAATACCATATCCAAGCGTGTAAATTTTTAGCAAATATAATTGCAAGTATTAAAGAAATAATCAAAATAGAAAAGTAGCCTACTAAATATGTAAGGTCAAAAAGAGAACTCATTATTATTACCTCTTAAGAAATTTGCATATTTAAATAATATCATACATTTATTATATTTGCAATAATATATAAAGAAACCAAAACAATAAAATTTTTACAAAGTACAAAAGGCATTAATCAATCACGGAACACCGTCCCCTGATTGTCCAAGTAAGGTTAAAAACGGCAGTATTGTGTTATTTCACAACGATGCCGACCACACCCCCCGCAGCACTACCAAACATACTAAAAGATGATGCCTAATGGCACCATCTTTTAGTATGTTTGGCGACTAACGGATATAAAAACACCATAAATAAGTTAATGTAACGTAATTATAACGCAAATTTATGGTATTGTCAATACGTTAATATGACGTATTGGAGATGTGGCAATATTATGAAAAAGATTTGTTATTACGAGAATAAAAACATTATCTCAGAAAAACTTAAATTTTTAAGGGAAGAAAAAGGATTGTCACAAAGTAATTTAGCTGCTAAGTTGCAAACTATGAATGTTAATATTGACCAACAAATGATAAGCAAAATTGAAATGAATAAGCGTCAGGTGACCGATTATGAATTGACATGTATATGTAAATGTTTATCGGTTACACCTAACGATTTATTAGATTTTTATAAAATGAAATTTGATTAGTTTTATTATTTTAATAAACTTTACTTACGCAAAGAGGAATAAAAATGATTAGATTAGCAACCGAAAAAGATATTCCAAAGATTATAGATTTACTATCACAAGTTTGTTTGGTGCATCGTAGCGGTAGACCTGACATTTTTAAAATAGGCACAAAGTATTCCGCCGAGGAATTAATGCTGCTTTTAAAAGATAAACAGCGTCCAATACTTGTTGCAGTAGATGATAGTGATGAGGTTATGGGTTATTGCTTTTGCATTTTTCAGCAGCATAAAAACAACTCGGTTTTGACTGATATAAAGACTTTATATATTGATGATTTATGCGTGGATGAAAAATTGCGTGGTAAACATATTGGTAGGCAGTTATATGATGCGGCAGTAAAGCTTGCTAAAGAAAATAACTGTTATAATCTAACACTTAATGTGTGGAGCTGTAATCAATCCGCCTTGCGTTTTTATGAATCTCTGGGACTTAAACCTCAAAAGATAGGAATGGAAACAATACTATAAAAAATTGCTAACGGAGACTCCGTTAGCAATTTTTTATAATTAAAAGTTCAAAATGGAAAATTTAAAATTTTAGTGTTACGCATTGCGAAAAGGATATTTACAAACTTCTTAAATAATCCTCTAAAATTATTACTGCGGCTACGGCATCTACCGTTTGCTTGCGCTTTTTTCCACGTACGTTATTCATACTTAGATAGTTGTGGGCGGTTACTGTGGTGCAACGCTCATCCCAAAGAACTGTTTCGATTTTGGCTCTTTCTTTAATTTGCTCGGCAATTGCGGCGCATTCCTGCGCACGTTCGCCTAAAGATCCGTCCATATTTTTAGGGTAACCAACAACAATACGCTCGGCGCCAAATTCTTTTGCCTTTTCGCACACCTTTTCAATAAGGCGGTCGGTGTTGTATTCGGTGATAACCTCTTTTGGAAAAGCAAATGTACCGCTTGGGTCAGACACGGCAAGCCCTGTACGCGCCTTACCTAAATCGACTGACATAATAATCATATTACCACCTTAAACCTTTCCTACAATTCGGCTACGCTTTGGCATATATTCCGGTGGTACGTGAGAGTAATCGTTAAAAAACTCTACGCTGATTTTATCATTATCATCAATTTTTAAAAGTGTAACGGCTGTGTTTTCACACCAAGGCACATCTTTAAGTCGCGTAATATCGTAATAAAGCACGCGGCACATAAGGCAGCGCAACACCCCGCCGTGTGAAGCCGCGGCTATAGTTTTGCCACGGTTTTGTCGCGCAAGCGCCATAACCTCGTCATAAATTCGCACATAACCATCGCGCATTGTCTCGCCACCCTCGGGTGCAAAATCCTGTGGGTGATTGTTCCACGCGTCTGCAAGACCTGGAATTGAGTTAAACGCCTCTTGAAAAGGTCTGCCTTCAACCACGCCGCCGTCAAGCTCGGCTAAATTTTTACGTGTTATAATTTCTAAATTTTTGCCGTAGGCTATTACCTGCGCGGTTTTTTGCGCGCGTATAAGCGGACTTGAATAAACGGCGTCAAGGTGAATGTTTTTAAAACGGTCTTTTAAATATTCAAGTTGTTTGGCTCCAATTTCGCTAATATCGCAATCGGTAGTGCCCTGAAAAAGCCGTTTATGATTGCCCATAGCTTCACAGTGACGGACAAGATAAATGTATGTCATTTTTAACCTCTATTGCTTAAATTTGTGTTATTTAATGTGTATTGGCAATGGCGTTAAAATGCAACCAATAGCCCCTGTAAAATAACCTTACCGTTTTTATGAGTTTTAATTGTAATTTCGTTATCTTGGTTTAAAGCAGTACCTGTATATACGCGGTGCCACATAGCCTTTGGCCAACCAAGCGGAGCTGTGTTGCAGCTGGTTTTTTGACCTAAAAAGTTAGTTTCAAACGAACCTTGCGAGTTAAAATACTGCACAAAAACACGTGTAGCGCCCTTTGGTACGGTAAGCTTTATTGTACCCTCACAGTTTTCACTTACAAGCGAGCCACGCCATTTTCCCGAAATTTCGGGTATTCTTTCTACAAATTCAAAACCTTTTGCGCGGTCTTTAAACTCATAAGCGTATTTTGCATAGGTTTTGTTAAAGGTGTCATAGTAAATCCAGCTTGTGTGTAATTCATCAAGAGCATAATGGGCAGAAAGATTGGTGCTTTGCAAAACGTTATCAAGATAGTTTGAAACACATATTCCAAGCAGTGCGTGACCTGCATTATTTGGATGGATATCATCGGGTGAGAGCTTTACCCAATCGCATATGAGCTTTCCGTCGGGATAAATCGCATTGTGATAGCTTATTGCAGGCACGTTATAGTGGTCGGCAATTTCGCGGTGCATATCTTGCAGGCTGTTACCTTGTTGGTTTACCAAAAATACCTGTATTACCGCAATACCTGCTTCCAGTAATCTGCGAATAATTGATTCATAACTTTCAAAAATTTCATTATTTAAAAGCGAGGGGATAGCCGTTGGGTCATTTACCGAAAATTCTACAGTTACTAAATCGGGCTTGTGCTGTAACACCATTTGCTCTAAACGAAAGGCGCCCAAA
>JAZNSJ010000065.1:0-21247 GCA_045591155.1 Acutalibacteraceae bacterium
GTATGATGCTGTGATACGTATATAAACCTACCGTCGCCTATTGGTTCACGCTTTATGCTCTGGTCCATTTTACGCCCTGTGGGGTATCCTCAAGAATAATACCCATTTCTTTTAGTTTATCGCGAATTTCGTCGGCAGTTTTAAAGTCACGTGCCTTGCGCGCTTCGGTGCGCTTTTGAATTAGCTCTTCTATTTCACTGTCAAGAGCTTCGGTTTTGCGGTTATACACTAAACCTAAAACCCCTGTGAGCTCGTCAAAAACAGCTGCGCACGCACTTAGTGTATCGCGGGCGGCGCCGTTTGCAATAGTTGTGTTTATATCACGAACAAGCGTAAACACAGCAGCCAGCGCATCGGCTGTATTAAGGTCGTCATCCATAGCAGTGATAAACTCCTGCTTTCTTTCCTCTAAAAATGCAGGCGCTTCGCCGCCGTCTTGCGCATTTTGCATCGCAAAATCGATGTTGTTTCGGCATGTATAAAGACGGTCAAGCGCATTTTTGCCCTGCTCGATAATATCAACCGAATAGTTGATAGGTCCGCGATACTGTGAAGAAATCATCAAATATCTATTAGGCTCATATCCGTACTTTTCGGCATCATCACGAACGGTAAAGAAGTTGCCCCAAGATTTTGACATTTTATGGTTATCAACGTTAATAAATCCGTTGTGCATCCAATAGTGAGCAAAGTCGCATCCGTTTGCGCATTCGCTTTGCGCAATTTCATTTTCGTGATGAGGGAATATAAGGTCCAAACCACCGCAGTGAATGTCGATGGTTTTACCAAGATATTTTTCAGCCATAGCCGAACATTCAATATGCCAACCAGGTCTACCATCACCCCAAGGCGACTCCCAATAAGGCTCGCCCGGCTTTGCGCCTTTCCAAAGGCAAAAGTCCATAGGGTCTTCTTTTATATCGTCGGTAGCAATACGCGCGCCTGCCTCTAAATCCTCAAGCGGTTGGTGTGACAGCTTACCGTACTCGTTAAATTTTTTAGAACGGAAATAAACGTCGCCGCCCGCAGTATATGCATAGCCCTTTTCTACGAGTTCGCTAATAATACGTTTTATTTCATCTATATTTTCAGTAGCTCTTGGATGAACGGTGGCCTCACGCACGTTAAGCCCTTTTGCGTCTGTCCAAAATTCCTTTATATAGCGCTCGGCTACCTCGGGTACGGTGATACCTTCTTCGTTTGCTTTTTTAATAAGCTTGTCATCAATATCAGTAAAGTTTTGAACAAATTTTACATTGTATCCGCGCCATTCTAAGTATCGGCGCAATACGTCGAACACACAAAGCGGACGTGCATTACCTATGTGAATATAGTTGTAAACTGTAGGTCCACAAGCGTATATTTTTACTTCACCCGGTGTAATGGGCACAAGTTCGTCTTTGCTTCGGGTTAGGGTATTAAAAATTTTCATATTACGCTTACTCCTTCATTTTTGCTTCTAACGCTTTAAGCTTTTTGTTTATATTATCAAGCTCCTGCTGAACAGGGTCGGATATGTGAATTTGGTCAAGCGGTTGGGCTTCAACCTTTTTGCCGTTTTGACGCACAACCCGCGCAGGAACACCCACTACTGTAGAATTAGGCGGAACATCCTTGAGCACTACGGCGCCTGCCGCAACACGCGAACCATCGCCAATTGTAATAGGGCCTAATACCTTTGAGCCCGCGCTTATCATAACGCGGTTTCCAATGGTTGGATGACGCTTGCCTACATCCTTACCTGTGCCGCCCAAGGTAACTCCTTGATAGATAAGTACATCATCACCTATTTCGGTAGTTTCTCCTATAACTATACCTGTGCCGTGATCTATAACGAGCCTACGGCCTATTGTAGCGCCAGGATGAATTTCTATACCTGTTTTGCGTGCCGCTTTTTGAGAAATATATCTTGCGCGAAAACTGTGACCTTTTAAATAGTGCTTATGTGCACGGCGGTACATTCTAATGGCTTAAAGACCGGGATACAACAACAAAATCTCTAACCATGATTTTGCCGCAGGGTCTCGGTCTTTTATAGCCTGAATATCTTCTTTTAATAAATCAAACATACTATCAACTCCACTAAAGCTTATTTTGATGAATTGATATATCCTTTACATTCATTAAGGTAAATTAGTCCCGAAATTACGCAAAGTATTGCTGAAATCCAGAACAGCACCATTATTATTATATCACAAACAGCTGAGATTTGTGTAAGGCCAAAATCAACAACCAATGTATAAAATAACAACGCCGCTACAAGACCTACCATTTGACTCACGGTTTTAAGCTTACCCCAGATGTTTGCCGCTACTACAAGTCCCGATTTAGCAGTAACAAGACGCAACGACGATACCATAAACTCGCGGAACAAAACAATAAATACTATTGTTGTTATTTGCCATCCGTAGCTACTGTTTTTTGAAAACAAAAACATAAAGCCTAAATACGCCGCTGTGGTAAGCATTTTGTCGGCCAAGGGGTCTAAAAACTTACCAAAATCGGTAACAAGATTATATTTTCGCGCCATTTTACCGTCAATCATATCTGTAAGCGATGCTGCCGCAAAAAGAATAAGCGATACTAAATAGTGATACGGAAATTCTATAAGCATTGTTGCCATAAATATTGGTGTTGCTATCATTCTAGCAAGCGTTAGTTTGTTTGGTGTGTTCATTGTTGTTCTCCTAACAGATCGTATTCTAATACATCATTTATTTTAACATCTACAAAATCGCCTATAACCAGCTGTTCTTTAGCCATAAAAAACACCTTACCGTCAATTTCGGGAGCATCGGCACTGCTTCTGCCATAGTAACATTTAATGTAATCATCCCAGCCTTCAATTAGCACACGTTGAACTGTGCCGATTTTAGCCTCGTTACACGCCGATGCAATATCAAGCTGTGTCTCCATTATATGTTCTGCTCGATCTTGTTTGGTTTGTTCATCTATTTGGCCATCATACTCTGCGGCAATAGTGCCTTCTTCGGCAGAATAGGTAAAACAGCCAAGTCGGTCAAACCGTGCTTCGCGCACAAAATTATGTAACTGCTCATACTGCTCTTCGGTTTCGCCGGGAAATCCTGTAATAAAGGTGGTTCGCAGTGTAACATTGGGCACTATAGCCCTGATTTTATTTATAAGCGCCATCAGTGAATTCTTATCCCCTTGGCGATTCATACGCTTTAAAATTTCACCATTTACATGTTGAATAGGAATATCTAAATACTTCACAAGCTTTGGTTCGGTCGCTAACAATTGTAAAAGTTCATCGGTGATACGCTCGGGATATGTATAAAGAGTACGTATCCACTCAATACCGTCAATTTTACAAAGTTCTTTAAGTAAATCACAAAGCCTACTTTCGCCATAAATATCGGTGCCGTAAGCGGTGGTATCTTGCGCAACAACAACAAGCTCGCGAACGCCACCTGCCGCCAACTCTTTTGCCTCGGCTACACAATCCTCTATTGTACGACTTCTCATTCTACCGCGAATTTTAGGTATTGCGCAATAGGTACAGCAGTTATCACAGCCGTCACCGATTTTAAGATATGCGGTAAAAGGCCATCCGCCTAAAATTCGTTTTGCGTTTAGGTTTAAATCCTCTTTTGCGCCGTAACTGTTTTGCGCTTTACCCTCTATTGCGTTTTTTACAATCTCGGCAATATTACCATTAGAGCCTATACCTACGCAAACGTCAGCCTCGGGAATTTCTAGCGTTACATCATCACGATAACGCTCGGCAAGGCAACCTGTAACTATTACCGCTTTACAGTTGCCGTCTGCCTTGTACTGCGCGGCCTCAAGTATATTTTCAATTGCCTCGCTTTTTGCGTCCTCGATAAAACCGCAGGTGTTAATAATAATAGCGTCAGCCTCTGCCTCGCGCACACCTATTTCAAATCCTGCCTGCTTTAGCGAGTAAAGCATTTGTTCGGCATCAACTTTATTTTTAGGGCAACCAAGTGACACCATACTTATTTTATACATTAGTATTCCTCTTGAATTTCAATTTTTTGTGTGTATTTTTTTATTGCATCACTTACCGCCGAATATGAAAATCCTTTACGAATAAGCGCAGCATAAACCTTTTGTATATTTTCTTTTGTGTCCATTTTTGCGCGATACTTTTTTTGTATTACCGCTTGTATTTGTAAGGCTTCATCAAAACGGGTTTCTTCCAACACCGATTTTATAATATCTTTTGGTATACCCTTGCCCAAAAGCTTTGCATAAGCCTCACGTTTAGATATGTTAGCCTCACTCATTTGTTGAGCTAATCGAACGGCAAATTTCTCATCGTTTATAAGGCTTAATTCTTTAAGTCGGGCTACCGCTCTTGCCGCGGCGGTATGTGATATACCGCCTGCGACTATTTTTTCATAAAGCGTTTTTTCGCTGTAATCAGCACGGTCTAAAAACCACATTCCACGTGATTTAGCACGAATATAATCCGATTCTTGTAGATGATGATTCAACATATCATCATCTATTTCATCGTTTTCGTGCAGGCAAGCACTGTGCCAATAATCAAGGTCAAAATTAAATGCTTTTTCATTATCAAAGCTTACCTTTACGGTGTGCTTTTTATCTCGTTTTATTTCGACAATTTTCATTAGTCGTCAACCGCAATGTCTATATTTACCTTTTTGTGTTTAATCTCGGTTTTGGGTTCTGCCTCTACAGGCATAATAACAGGCTCATCATCTGCCGTGTCCTTTTTGCCCTTATTACCCATAATTTCGGCATAACGAGTACGAACCTTTTGCTCTACCTCGGCGGCAAATTCGGGATTGTCCTCAAAAAGCTGCTTTACGTTATCTCTGCCTTGGCCTATGCGTGTGTCGCCATAATAGAACCATGCGCCCGAACGCTTTAGCACCTCAAGCTCAAGACCCATATCAACGATTTCGCCAACCTTTGAAATGCCCTTACCATAGATAACATCAAATTCTGCCTCGCGGAAGGGAGGTGCAACCTTGTTTTTTACAACCTTTGCTCGTGTGCGTGAGCCGATGATTTCACTACCGTTTTTAAGGGTTTCGATTTTGCGAACATCAATACGAACGCTTGAATAAAACTTAAGCGCACGACCACCAGTTGTGGTTTCGGGGTTGCCGTACATAACACCGATTTTTTCACGAAGCTGGTTAATAAATATAGCGCTACAGTTTGATTTTGAAAGCGCACCTGTAAGCTTACGCATAGCCTGTGACATAAGTCGCGCCAGCTGACCTACGTGGTTGTCGCCCATTTCGCCCTCAATTTCGGCGCGTGTTGTAAGCGCCGCTACCGAGTCGACAACTATAATGTCAATGGCGCCTGAACGAACAAGCGCCTCGGCAATTTCAAGAGCCTGCTCACCGCTGTCAGGCTGAGATACCAAAAGGCTGTCAATATCTACGCCAAGCGCTGCCGCATACACAGGGTCGAGCGCATGTTCAACATCTATAAACGCCGCTGTACCACCATCTTTTTGCGCTTCTGCCACACAGTGAAGAGCGAGTGTAGTTTTGCCCGACGATTCTGGTCCGTAGATTTCTATAATTCTACCGCGCGGAATACCGCCTATACCCAGCGCCATATCAAGCGCCATAGAGCCTGTTTTGATATGCTCAACGTTCATTGCGGCATTTTCGCCAAGCAGCATAACGGCGCCTTTGCCGTATTGCTTTTCTATTTGAGCCATTGCAGTTTGCAACGCTTTTTCTCTACCCTCGGCAGACTTGTCTGTTCCTACTGTTTTAGATTGTTTTTCTTTTGCCATTGTTATTTCCTCCAAATCTTAAGTTTGGTATAATTATATATCATTTGCTGTCCCAAAAACTACCCTGTCAATCTCGGCGTAATCTTTACGCACCGAAATATTTACAAAGCCGTTTTGTTGCATTATATCGGCAACGGCCGATGCTTGATTTATACCAACCTCAAAAGCAAGGATGCCGTCTTTTGCCAAATGTTTTTTATATTCTTTTGCAATATGGCGATAAAAATCAAGGCCGTCATTACCACCCTTAAGCGCAGTTGCGGGCTCGAAGTTGACCTCTGGCTGTAGGTTTTTCATATCGGTAGCATTTATATATGGCGGATTACTTACTATTAAATCATATAGTCCGTCAGCGCCCTCGGTTTTAAGCACGTCGCCTTTAGTAATTTTTACATCAAGGTTATTGTGTACAGCATTTTTATTTGTAAAGCTTAACGCTTCATCGTACTTTTCTAACAGAGTTACCTCGGCATCCGCACATTCACCTTTTATAGTAATACCTATACAACCTGTACCTGCGCAAAGGTCAAGCACGCGTGGATTTTTCTTTTGCGTTAGCGCCTCGATACAAACATCTATAAGCGTTTCGGTATCGCTACGCGGTATTAATACACCGGGCCCTACAAAAAATTCTCTACCAAAAAAGTTCCATTTACCTATTATGTACTGCAACGGATAGCGAATAAGTCTTTGCTTAATTATAGCCGTTAGGTTGTTTTGTTGAAATTCGGTAAGTGACTGTGTGTACTTGGTAAGTATTTGTGCATTGGTATAGCCCGTTATATGCTTGATTATCTGCTTTGATTCAAAAACATAATCCTCTATACCAGCCGCTTGTAATTGTTTTTTACAGTCGTTATACGCTTCAAATATTGTCATTTTGCTGTGTTTCTTCCTCTGCTTGCTCTTCTTTAATTTCATCGCACGCCTTTAGTGCGGCGATAGCAATTTCTATCATATCATCCTCTGGTTCTTTTGTGGTAATTCGTTGCAACCACATACCAGGAGCCGATATTATTTGGGTGATTACATTATCATATTTTCCGCAAATTTTAAGCACCTCATAGCCAAGTCCACAAATGATTGGTAGCATTAAAATTTTTGCTATTATCCAAAGCCAAGCTATATCATAAACATTTGGAAAAATCATTTGAGCCAGTGTGGATACTATCATACTTACAAGTATCATTAAAATAAGAAATGAAGTGCCGCAACGCGGGTGAAAACGACTTTGTTTTTTTACATTTTCTATTGTAAGCTCAAGACCTGCTTCGTAGCAAAATATTGTTTTGTGCTCAGCACCGTGATAGGCAAAGACGCGGCGAATATCCTTCATAAAAGATATTGCCCACATATAAATTACCAATACGGCAAGCTTTATAAGCTGTTCTATACCCGAGCGTATTATTTTTGAAAATGACGCGCCAACAAGCCACTCAAAACCTGCCACCACATAACGCGGAACGCCCAAAAACAGCACTAATGCCAACGCTACACCCAATATAGAGCCTATAGCCATAATAACCGCTGTAAGCGCCGATTCTTTTTTAGGGTCTTTGGGTTTATCCTCTTCTAAATCGGTAAAGCCTGATATATCTGCAGATTTCATCATAGCCTTATAGCCCTGTATCATTGTTTCGATATAGGTAACTACTCCGCGAATAATAGGTAGACGAAGAAAAGAATACTTTTCTTTTATACTTTTATCATCTATAAAGCTTATATCAATGGTTTTATCTGGCTTACGAACGGCAAGAGCGGTTTTTTTATGAGGGTTTTTCATCATAATCCCCTCTATAAGCGCCTGTCCACCAATGGTTGTATATTTCGCCAAAATAAAATCTCCTTTTTACGAAATGTTTGTTTCTTCAATAGGTAATTCTTCTTGCATGTTTTCAAGCGGTTGTATAATTTCTTCAGTTGTGGATAGGGTTTGTTCTTCCTCGGGTTCGTAAAGCGGCAACACTATTGTAACGGTGGTACCAACGCCCTCGGTAGATTCTAAAAACAAAAGTCCTTGATGCTGTTTTATTATTTCATCGGCAACCGCAAGACCTATGCCGCTTCCTCGAACGGTTTTATTTGATTTGAAAAATTTTTCTTTTACGTGATCAAGATCCTCTGCGGGAATACCAACGCCCGTATCTTTTACAACAATTCGCACGCAGCCCTCTTCTCTGGTTTGAGCCACAAGCACAAGGCCACCCTTTTCGGTGTATTTAACGGCATTGTCTATAACGTTTATAAACACCTGTTTTAATCGGTCAGAGTCGCACATAACAATTGAGCTTTGCGCAGGGGGGTTATATGACAATTCTATGCCCTGTTTTATAGCAAGTTCGGTATACATATCAGATACCGAGCATAATAGCTGCGATACATCTACGGCCGCTATGTTGTTTACAAGCATACGTCCCGATTGCATACGCGAAAAATCAAGCAAATCTTCTACAAGACCCGAAAGCCTGTCGGCTTCGCTAAGTATTACGTCAAGCCCACGCGACACAAGCTCCTCATCGGCACCGATTGACATTTTTGCTGTTTCGCCCCAGCCGCGTATTGCGGTAAGTGGAGTGCGCAGCTCGTGAGAAACCGAGGATATAAAATCGTTTTTCATTGTTTCTGCCGTTTGAAGCTCACTTGCCATATGGTTTATGGTTTCTCCCAGCTCGCCTAATTCATCGTTGCTTGAAACCTCTATACGAGCCTTAAAGTCACCGCCCGCGATTTTTCGCGTTGTATTGCCCATATCTCGCAGTTTTGTAACAATTGCATTTAAGAAAAACAGCCCCGACAATGCGCACAAGCCCAGCACTAATATAGAAATTGCCACTATAATAGTTACTGTTATATTTATGTTTTTATATGCTGCCTTTAATGAGGTTACCCATCGGTATGCACCTATTGCTTCACCGTTTGAATTGTGTATGATATGGGTGCCTGCCATAATTTGTTCGCCACCCGAATTTTTACCGCGATAAATTGATTTGCCCGATAATGAACTTTTGGCGCGGTTGTATTCAGCCGACACGTCATCAGATGGTTGGAAGCCCGTGGTAGATACCATTACCCTACCAACCTCATTTATAACCTGCACTTCTATTTTGTTTTTGTATTCAAATTCATCAGAAAGGCTAATTGCAAGATCATAAAAGCTGTTTTTGTCTGCCGAAGCAAGATTTTTAAACCCTTGCGCGTAATCAGTGGCCTGAGATTGTACTGTATTAAAAATAAGTGATGTAAACAGTGTAGACAGAATAATTGCAATTGCCACTACCGCTAAAGCTATAATTAAATAAACCTTAAACAGCCATCGCATTGCAATGCTTTTAAAATGAAATTCAAATTTCACAGTACAATCCCACCCTTCTTTTTAATAATTACAATTTAAAATAAAGTTAACCTGCTGTTGTATCCCACTTATAGCCCATTCCCCATACCGTTACTATAAATTTGGGGTCGGAAGCATCTTCTTCTATCTTCATACGAAGACGTCTTATATTAACGTCTACTATTTTTTCCTCGCCAAAATATGCGTCACCCCATATTTTATGCAGTATCACCGATCGGCCTATCGGCTCATCAGGATTTGCAAAGAAATACTCCATAATTTGAAACTCTATTTGAGTAAGCTCTATATTTTTGCCATCCTTTGAAAGTGTACGGCTGCGTAAATCAAGCACAAATCTTCCTGATTCTAATTGTGTTGATGGCTTAACAGCCGCCGTAGGCTTGCTTTTACTTACCCTGCGGTAAAGTGAATCTACACGGGCAAGCAGCTCGGTAGGGCTAAACGGTTTTGTTACATAATCGTCGGCACCTATCATAAGTCCGCTTATTTTATCCATTTCCTGCGACTTAGCAGTAAGCATTATAATTCCTATAGAATCAGAACGTTCTCGCAGCTCTTTACAAAGAGCAAAGCCATCCATCCCAGGCATCATAACGTCAAGCAACGCTATGTCAAAGCCTTCGGTGTCGTTGTCAAAAATTTCATGCGCTTCTTCGCCGCTTCCTGCTTCTACAGTTTCATATCCCACGCGTTTAAGATTTATCGCCTCAAACTCGCGAATAGCAACCTCATCTTCTACAATAAGTATTCTTTTCAAAACCGCACCTCCCATTATTTTACCAAATTAAAAGTACTTTTAATAACATCAATCGTTATTGCAAAGGCGCTAGCGCCCTCGCCTAACTGCGCAACAAAAACCGTTTTATCGGTACGTAAAAGCTCCGCTTTTTCACCGCGATCAATTTCCTTACTGTCCCACTCATCAACGTCTATAGCTGTAATTGTAAATAAATGATTACCTAATATGTTGTTTTTAGAATCGTAATGATAAAATTTTCTTTCATGGTTTTCTATGTCTTTCTGCACCGCCAAATATCCAACCATAGAATTTGGTACAGCAAGATAGTAGCCGTCAACCGTGTTAACCACAGTAATCAGTTTTACCGAAAGCGTTTCGCCGTTAAAGGAGCACCAGTTTGTATAATATAACTTTTCATCACTGTTACCTGCGTTTGGCAAATCAGATGCCACAGGTATTTCTAATATGCCATCGGCATTTATATCCTTTGTTTCAAGCGAAGCGGCACGCAGTGTTACAATGTTTTCAAAAGAGTTTAGCGTATCAAGCAACGGGTTTACAAGCTCGCCCTTTAAAATATAAAGCACCTCTGTTACAGCACCTACGCCCTTTATTTCATCAATATATATTGCTTTTTGACCGTTAGACAATGTTGCTAAAACAGGTTTAGATGCAGTTTTAACGTTACCGTCCATCACACAGCCCGCCGTTTGCGCCATTTGTTTATCCGCATAATTATAAATCATTGCTTTGTTTGTTTTTTCAGCGGTGTTAAGCAGATGAACAAATATTTCACTTGTGCCATTATTGTCAAGGTCGCAGCATAAAAATGATGTGTACGCCTGCAAAAGCTGTTGCGTTAATACGTTTTCGTTAAAGGTAAATACGCTTAACTGTTTTTCGTTGTTGCCGTTTACTTCCCAGCCTATAAGTATTTCTTCTACACCGTCGCTATCAAGATCACAAAAATCAACCATCTCTACGCCGATTGCTACAATAGTCTGGTCTGATACCGACATCCACTTACCATTTTGCTGACAAATAACATTAATGTGCATAGTTGTCATTTCATCGTCGCTTGTGCTATAAAAGGCAAAGGCTTCAAAAATGCTGTCGCCATTAATATCTTCTAAAACAATGGCAGAGCGACGATCACCCGATGCGGGATATTTGAGGTCGCAATCGGTACCTATACTTTTGTAAAGGGCGTCTGCTATAGGAGACATTTCGCCTGTAAGCTCTGGAGGCGACACCATATCATTGGTGTTGTCTATAATATCACAGCCACAAAACACCACGCACATAAGTAATGCAATTACTACTGTAAAAGCTTTTTTTATCAACACAGCATACGCCTCCCTTTTACAAATATTTATACATAATGCATTATACCACAATACTTCTTAAAATAAAAGATATTTTTAATTAAATTTAAAACAAAATCATTGAAACTGGCGGCTTTTTATTGTATGATTTAATAAAAAATTACAATTGGTGAAAATATGAACGAAAAAAGATTAGAACAACTGCTACTTACAGTACAAAAACCAGGTCGCTATTCGGGCGGAGAGGTAAATCAGATAGTAAAGGATAAAGCGAAGGTCGATGTGCGTTTTGCCTTTTGCTTTCCCGATACATATGAGATTGGTATGAGCCACCTTGGTATGAAAATACTTTATTCTCTTTTTAACGAACGCGAAGACATTTGGTGCGAGCGTGTTTTTGCGCCGTGGATAGACGCCCAAAAAATAATGCGAGAAGAAAATATTCCGCTTTATGCGCTTGAAAGCCGTGACAGCATACGCGATTTTGACTTTGTGGGATTTACTCTGCAATACGAATTATCGTACACAAACATACTTTCAATGTTGGATTTAGGCGGAATTCCGCTTAAAGCCGCCGACCGTGACGATAGCTACCCAATAGTCGTTGCGGGTGGTCCTTGCGCTTGCAATCCTGAACCACTGGCTGATTTTGTTGATATATTCTTTTTAGGCGAAGGCGAAAAGGTAGATTTAGAGGTTATGGACCTTTACAAAAAATGCAAAAAAAACGGTGATACAAAGGCTGAGTTTTTACGCGCTGCTGCTAAAATTTCGGGTGTTTACGTGCCTTCTCTTTATGATTTTACATATAATCAAGACGGTACCATTAAGGCTATTACCCCCCGTTTTGATGCGCCCACAGTTATACAAAAGCGTATCGAAGAAAATCTTGACGAAAGCTACTACCCCGATCGTTTTGTAGTGCCGTTTATCGAGGCTGTTCACGACCGTGCCGTACAAGAGGTTTTTCGCGGTTGTATACGCGGATGTCGTTTTTGTCAGGCAGGTTATATTTACCGCCCTGTGCGCGAAAAAAGCGCCGCTACGGTAAACCGTCAGGCAAGAGCTATTTGTAAAAACACGGGCTATGACGAAATGTCGCTTTCAAGCCTGTCAACCAGTGACTATACACAACTTGAAGAAATGCTTGACGAAATGCTTTCTTGGACCGAGTGCGACAAAATAAGCCTTTCATTACCGTCACTGCGAATTGATAATTTTAGCGAAGACCTTATGCAAAAAATTAACCGCCTTAAAAAAAGCGGTCTTACCTTTGCGCCAGAAGCGGGAACACAGCGGCTTCGTGATGTTATAAACAAAAACATTACCGAGGATGATATTCTTGGCACCTGCGCCACCGCCTTTCGCGGTGGATATACAGCCGTTAAGCTTTATTTTATGATGGGATTACCCACCGAGCGCGACGAAGATATTGTAGGTATTGCAGATTTGGCTCAAAAAATTGTTGACCTATACTATTCTCTGCCTGAAAAACCAAAGGGCAAGGCCGTTAATGTGTCAATCAGTGTTGCAAATTTTGTGCCCAAACCACATACCCCATTTCAGTTTGAGCCGCAAATAACAAGAGAAGAAATGATACGACGACAAGCACTGCTTAAAGACAGTATAAAAAGTAAAAAAATTACATTTAACTACCACGAAAATAAAACAAGCTTTTTAGAGGGTGTTTTTGCACGTGGCGACCGTCGCCTTGGCAATGTAATACTTTCAGCCTATAAAAAAGGTTGTCAATTTGATGGCTGGGATGAATGCTTTGAGCTTGAAAAGTGGATTGATGCATTTAATGAGTGTGGCATAAAACCCGAATTTTATGCCAATCGAATACGCTCTTTTGATGAAATCACCCCTTGGGAGCATCTTGACTACCGCGTTACAAAGGAATTTTTAATACGCGAAAATATGGCGGCAAAGGCTGAAAAAACCACACCTAACTGCCGCGAAAAATGCGCAGGCTGTGGCGCTAATTCTTACGGAAAGGGTGTTTGCTTTGAAAAGCGTTAGACTTTTTTATAAAAAAGGCGGTAGAATGAGGTTTATATCTCACCTTGATATGACACGCTTTATGGCGCGTACAATCCGCCGCGCAGAGCTTCCCGTATGGTACACCGAAGGCTTTAATCCTCATCTTTATATGACCTTTGCTTTGCCGCTTTCTCTTGGTTTTGAAAGTGAGTATGAGGTTGTGGATATTCGCCTTTTAGACGACAATTACCCCATTGATACACTGTGTGAAAAATTAAATGCCGTTTGTCCGCCTTATATACACTTCTTTGATGCGGCAGAGCCTATAAAAAAAGCTGGCGATGTTGCCGCTGCTACATTTAACATTACCTTTGATGACGGTGGCGAGATAGCCGAAGACCTAAACACTTTTTTAAGTCGCGAAAGCATTGTGGTTTTAAAGAAAACCAAAAAAGGCGGGGAGAAAGAAATTGAGGTTGCCGATAAAATTAAACATTTTGAAATTATAAATACCGATGGTAACTCAACTTTAAAAATCACTCTTCCCGCAGGAAGTACCGAAAATCTTAATCCCGAGCTTTACTTAAATAAATTTTTTGAGGAAAACAGAAAATACTATTGTTACATTGTAAGTCGCACGGCAATATTTGATACAAACGGAAATCTTTTTAAATAATGTGCAATCATATAAACGAAAAGACCCTGCTTAAATGCAGGGTCTTTTCTGCTGACTTCTCGTGGTTGTCAAACTGTGTCGTAGCAGAGTCTTGCGTTTTGGTTTGGCGATGTGGCGTATCGAAACTTGCGTTATAATTTTATTATACATTATTCCTTAAACTTTCGTTTAAAATATAACAAAATGTTATAAAATATTTTATATCCGTGCCGTAGGCACACCAAAATTATTCATTATTCATCATTCATTATTCATTATAAAAGCACTCATCATATTGCTATGATGAGTGCTTTTTATTAGTTTGAAAGATCTTCTACAACAAGCTCGCGAACAGCATTTTCGTCTTCGGGTGCTTTATCGCGTACTGCAAAGAATTTTTCAGCAACCTGTGGAAAAAGTGCATAGCTTAGTACATCTTCGTAAGATTTACCAATGCCCTTTTCTTTCATTTCAGCTGCGTATTTTTCAAGCTCGGGGTCTAGCAAATCAGCAGGACGGCAGGTAATAACCTCGTCGTTACCGATAGCCTTTTTACGAACTTCCTCGTTTACCTCTGCAGGCAGCTTGCCATATTCACCACGAAGCAGCGCCTTTGATTCCTTTGGAACCATCTTATAACGCTCGCCCGAGATAACGTTCATAACAGCCTGTGTACCTACAATTTGGCTAGTGGGTGTTACAAGTGGTGGATAACCGAAGTCTTTTTTAACTCTTGGCACTTCAGCCAAAACTTCATATAATTTATCCTCTTTACCGGCCTGCTTAAGCTGTGAAATGGTGTTAGAAAGCATTCCGCCCGGTACTTGATAAATAAGGGTTTTTGCGTCTACGTTGAGCACCTTAGGGTCAAGTGTGCCTTCGGCTTTCATCTTGTTAGCAACTGTGCGGAAGTGGGTAGCAATATCAGAAAGCTTTTCAAGGTCAAGACCTGTATCACGCTCGGTACCCTGCAAGGTTGCAACAAGAGCTTCGGTAGCGGGGTTTGCAGTACCGTTGCCAAAGGGTGATAGCGCACAGTCAACAATATCAACGCCAGCTTGTGATGCCATAAGATAGGTCATATCACCTGTACCTGTGGTGTTGTGTGTATGAAGATGAATCGGCACTTTAATGCTTTCTTTAAGCTTTTTAACGAGTGAATATGCATCAAAAGGCAAAAGTAGGTTTGCCATATCCTTAATACAGATCACATCAGCGCCCATATTTTCAAGAGTTTTTGCTAGTTTTACAAAATATTCCTCGTTGTGAACGGGGCTTATGGTGTAGCTGATTGCAGGCTCGCAAATACCGCCGTGCTCTTTGCACGACTTAATTGCTTGCTCTAAGTTACGTGGGTCATTAAGCGCGTCAAAAATACGAATAACGTCAATACCGTTTTCGATTGACTTTTTAACAAACATATCAACAACGTCATCAGCATAGTGCTTGTAGCCGAGGATGTTCTGGCCGCGGAAAAGCATCTGCAGCTTGGTGTTGGGCATATGCTTTTTGATGGTGCGAAGTCTTTCCCATGGGTCTTCATTAAGGTAACGCATACAAGAGTCAAAGGTAGCGCCACCCCAGCATTCTACCGACCAATAACCAATTTTGTCAAGGCGCTCTAAAGCAGGAATCATATCCTCAATGCGCATACGGGTAGCCGCCTGCGATTGATGAGCGTCACGCAAAATGGTATCGGTAATATATAATGGTTTATTAGCCATAGTTTTTAATCCTTTCTGTGTTGTAAAAATACATAAATAACATCAATATATTTTATCTTAACCTAAAAGAGAAATAAGAACACCTGCTGCTATAGCAGAGCCAATAACTCCGGCAACGTTGGGTCCCATTGCGTGCATAAGAAGGAAGTTTGATGGATTTGCCTTTTGTCCTTCTGCCTGTGATACACGCGCAGCCATTGGCACCGCAGATACACCTGCAGAACCAATAAGCGGATTCATTTTATTTTTGGTGAAAAGATTCATAAACTTAGCAAACAATATGCCCATTGCTGTAGCAACACCAAACGCTACGATGCCCATTGCAATAATTTCTATTGTGGGTAAGCGTAAAAGTGTAATTGCTTTGCCGCCAACATTTATAACTGTGTCACGGTTTGAATTAAGGAATGTTTCGGCAGTAGCTGTAGCACCAACCGAAATACCAAGGGATATTGTAACAATATTCATAAGCTCGTTTTGGGCGGTCTTGCACAAGCGTTCGGCAACACCCGATTCTTTCCAAAGGTTACCAAGCATTAAACATCCTACCAGTGCGGTTGCGTCCGGCACCAAGAGGGCTACAAAAATAGTAACAACTATCGGGAATATAATCTTTTCGGTCTTTGTGGGTTGGCGAAGCGGTTTCATTACAATTTCGCGTTCTTTTTTTGTGGTAAGTAGCTTCATAATAGGGGGCTGAATTACGGGAACAAGCGCCATATATGAATAGGCCGCAACTGCAATTGCACCCAAAAGATGTGGAGCGAGAATTGATGTAGTAAATATAGCTGTAGGGCCGTCAGCGCCGCCGATAATACCTACAGAACCTGCTTCCTGTTGGGTAAAGCCTAATAAAATACAGCCTATAAATGTAGCAAAAATACCTACCTGTGCGGCTGCGCCCAAAAGTAAGCTTTTGGGGTTGGAAATAAGCGGACCAAAATCGGTCATAGCGCCTATACCAACGAAGATTAGACAGGGATAAATACAGGTTTTAACGCCTATATAAAGATAATCTAAAAATCCGCCATGCGACATTATATATCCATAGCTGTGATAGTAAGGCGAGCCCTCGGTCATAAACTCGGTCCATATTTCGCCGTGATAAAGGCCCGCGCCGGGAAGATTGGTAAGCAACATACCAAACGCAATACCAATAAGCAACAGCGGCTCAAACTGCTTTTTAATAGCAAGATACAAAAGCAATAAAGAAACGCCTATCATTACAAGGTTTTTCCAACCGCCATCTGCAAAATTACCAAAAAGCTGATAAAAGCCTGTGCTTTTTAAAAACTCAAGTAATCTTTCTAAAAATTCCATATTTTTTACCTCAAAAGGTTATCCTTATGCAATTGTGCAAAGAACAGCACCTGTTTCAACAGCAGATCCCTTTGTAACAACAACGTTTACTGTGCCATCACAAGGAGCCATTATTTCGTTTTCCATCTTCATTGCTTCAAGAATAATTATAACATCACCCTTTTTCACCTGCGCGCCGTTTGATACCTTTATATCAAGGATATTGCCGGGCATTGGAGCGGTAACACTTTCGCCACCAGCTGTTGCAGGGGCTGCTACTGGAGCAGGCGCTGCTGCAGGTGTTGCAGGTGCAGTTTTAACATCGGCTGCATCAATAGCCTCAAGTGTGATTTCATAAGCTGTGCCATTTACGGTTACTTTGTACTGTTTCATTTTATTTTACCTCTTTTACTTAATTTTTTATTAAAGTTTTTTAAACGAAATTACTCGCAGCGCAGATATATCCTTGCCCATTTCTTCCGCACATACTGCAGTTACTGCTGCAATAATTTCCTGTCGGTTTTCTATTGTGGTGCTTGTTGATGCGGGTGCCACTACAGGCTTTTGTGTAGGTTTGTTTTCAGCCTTTTCTGACTGAACAAAGAATAGTCCCATAATTTTACAAATTAAAATTATAAGAACCAATCCAAAAAACACTACGCCAACACCCATTACAACAACCATCCAATTAGCAGGCGCCGTTGCAGCTACGCTGTTTGCTAATGCTAAACTTTTAATCATTTCCATTTGTTTTGCACCTCCCGAAATGCAATGAAAATTGTTTTTGTATTGAGAAAATCCGATTCTCTCCCAATTATACATATTATATTATATAATTCCAAGAAAAACAATATCTGTTTCAACAAAATTTTTAAAAGTTTTATAATATTTTTAACAAAAAGACCTCTGCTTATAATCAAACAGAGGTCTTTTTATCATATTTTTAATATTTTTTGTATTGCTTTTGTTTTTACAAGCAACGAAGTGCCAACACAAGTGAGTATAATCTCGGGCAGCATATAACCACCGTTATAGCATAGCGAATAAACCCAAATGTTGTTCCAATTATCTGGCATCCATATATCAAAAATGTATACGCCTGTAGCAAAGTGGCATAAAAATCTTATAAATGTTGCAATTGCTACACCTGAAACAATCCCCCAGATACCTTTCTTTCTAAAGATACCGCATAGCCCTAACACCGTATATGCAACTATATAGTCAAGCAAAAATGTTGCAACTACCGCACCTGCTGAAAGCCCCCAGCTCATTACCTCTCCCATGCTTATAAAGAGCTGTATGAGTGAATAGGCAAAAGCCGCACCAAAGCCCCATTTAAGACCTAGCATACAAGATAAAAATGCTACAGGCACCATAGAAAGTATGGTAACTCCACCGCCAAGAGGTGGTTCATAAGGCTTTAAAAGGCTTAACACTGTGCCAAGAGCTATCATTACGCCACAGAGCGCAATTTTTTTGATGTTGTTTTTTTGATTTGTCATAATAATTTTCCTTTCATCATTCAATCTCTGATGAAAACAAAAAACAAAGCCGCACTACCAAGCTAGGTAATGCGGCATAGGTGTTTTTTATTCTCCTACGGCGGCATTATCCGCATCAGGTTATAGGTCGGAACCATAGCAAAATCGCGGGTCCCCTCTCAGCCGAAGTTTCATTCAGCTCCCTTTTGTTAAATTTTTACTTTGTAACGTTACAAACATTGTTATACAACAAATTTTTTATTTTGTCAAGTCCTTAAAAAGATTATACTCATAATCTACATCATCAAACCAATATTTGCGGAATCCATCTTCTCTACGGGTAAAGAAGGTCATATTTTCGGCGCCATTAAAGGTGTATCCGCTGTAAATTTTACGAGGCGGTATAACAAGGCCGTGTGATGTGAAATGCTCTCGCATATTTTCAAGCCTATACTCAAAATTTTCGTAATTTTTAAGTATTGGTTCGGTCCAACAAGACTCTGCTACTGCAAGTAGTCTTGCATGAATTTGAAAACCAAATTTACATTCATCTTTTACATATTCGGTCCAAAGAGGAATTTCGTAACCCAATACGCCCTCCATACGCTTTATTCCAAGATATTCACAGTTAAAATTGTAAGTATTAGAAAGCGAAAGTCGCGAATAGGGGTAATCGCCGTAAAGATAAATTTGTGATGAGATAATAACATCGCCACCTTGATTATTTACCCAATCAAGTGCTTCGGGGAGCTTACGGTCGCCCGTCCAGAACTGCCCGATAGCTGTTTTGTCGAGGGTGGGGTTAAGCATATCGTTCCAACCAATTGCTCTTTTTCCACGTGTTTTTAGGTGGGCAATAAGAATATTATTAAAATATCCGTGTAATTCTACATAGTCTTTTAGGTTATGCTCACGCATTAATGCCTGACATGCCTCACAATTTTCCCAAGAAGTAGGTATAACCTCATCGCCGCCTATATGAAAATACGGTGCAGGAAAAAGATTACACAACTCGTCAAAAATATCTTTTAAAACCTCATATACACGTGGATTTGCGCAACAAAGAATATTATTATCTAAAATTCCAAATCTTGACTCTACTTCTCTCGGGTTTCCATCGCAAGAAAGCTCTGGCATGCATGCAAGCATTGCCGACGCATGACCTGGTACATCAATTTCGGGTATTACGGTTATATTACGTGCGGCAGCATATGCCACAATATCTTTAACATCCTGCTGTGTATAATAAAGTCCTTTGCCATATGGTTCGTCTTCATATTTTTTAACTGGGTCAATGGTTTGTCGCGGATGTTTTGAAGAACCCTTTCGCGCAGTGCCCTTTTGTGTAAGTATAGGATATTTTTTTATCTCTACTCGCCAACCTTGGTCATCACAAAGATGCCAATGAAAAACGTTCATTTTAAGACTTGCGAGTATATCAAGTGTGAATTTTATGTGGTCAAGCGACCAGAAATGACGGCTGCAGTCAAGCATAAAGCCGCGCCATCTGAATTGTGGTTTATCCTCTACCTCTACAGCATCAAACTGCTCGTTACCTGCAGCAAGCTGAACCAAGGTCATAAATCCGTAAATCGCACCGCCCTTGTCTGAACAACGAATTTCGATATTTCCCTCGTTATACGTAAGTTTATAAGCGTCGGCAGTAATTGTATCATCTTTTATAAAGATGATTTTATTTTCGGTAGCTTCATTTGCATTAGGAATTAAATATGAAAACAACTTTACAGCATCTAAAAATTCACCACAAAATTGTGTTTTGGTTGAAAACCAAATTTTTTCATTTAGTTCCACTGCTTTTTGTGGTTTTGGAATTAGGTTGATCATTAAAAATCTCCTTAAAATTTTATTCTAAAATAATAAACGAAAACTATATAAATTGTCTATAAAATACACTATTATAGTCAATCTTGCCACATTTATTCTCTATTAATACTGTTATGTATCAAAATCAGTCTGATTCTTCGTTATCCCACGACTTTCGCCAATCGTGCTTTGCTAGCTTCTTAATTTCATTTTCTTGGTAACGCGCATATGCTTTATTAATCAATTTCCGAGTGCGCATATTATAACCAGTAAGTAGCCATATACCAACCAAGACACTCAATACGATGCCGATTATTCCATATACTTTCTCATTACCATTACCAGCCATCGAGACGCACGAAAGCAATAAAGTTAGTGTTAAAATAATGCCTATATTAGAAGCTCGCCTAGCACGTCGCTCAGAAATTTCCGTCAATTCTGGATATCCTTTATAGTCAATGTATGTATATGATATCTTGATGCTCATAGTCTTACCTCTTTCATAACATTTCCTCTTAAAAATAGTATAGCATAAAAGCGGTGGAGGCGCAAGGGTTAGTGATATTCTATGTTACGCATAGAGTGATATTTTGCCGTTAGCAAAAGTTATATTATATTCGCCTTTTAAACTTGCGACGCGAATATCACTTTGGTGTAGCCAAAATATACCTGCAAAAGCAATATAACTAAAAAAAACTTGATGAAAATCCATCAAGTCTTTTTGTGTTGGCGTCTACTTATTTTCCCAGGCAGCTGCCCGCCAAGTATCTTCAGCGCAAGTGAGCTTAACTTCTGTGTTCGGTATGGGAACAGGTGGACCCTCACCGCAATCAACACCAACTAGATTGTCGTGCCGTCAGGCACTTATATATTAAACAGCAAAAACTGTTTAATGTCAAGTTTTTTTCTCACACCCTGAAAACTGAACAAATGTAACGGAAGAGAGGATTGAAAAATAGGTCAAGCCCTCGGTCTATTAGTACAGCCTAGCACACGTATCGCTACGCTTACACCTGCTGCCTATCAACCCCGTAGTCTACGGGGGACCTTACTAGCTTATGCTATGGGAAATCTAATCTTGAGGTTGGCTTC
>JAZNSJ010000066.1:0-8316 GCA_045591155.1 Acutalibacteraceae bacterium
AAATTAAAATATTTTATTAAATATGCCTCACTTTAAGAAAAGTATTGTTATAATTTAACATTTAATATATTAAAGTTTTTAGTAAATAATATTTTGTGGTGATAATTATGGGTATAAGAACAGACTTGATTGATGAAATTAAAGCCCAAAGTAAACAAAATTTATCTGGCATAGAAACAAGTGACCAACAAATAGACGGTATAAAAATATCGACTGTAAAAGTAACAGATAATAACACCGCACAAATTTTACAAAAACCAATAGGTATTTACTGTACAATAACCTTTCCCCGTCTTGATTTTGTATGTGATACAACAAATATAATAAAGTCTACCGTAAAGGCACTTAAAACGGTTGGCGGTACAGCGGCTAAAAATGCGCTTGTAGTAGGTCTTGGCAACGTAGATATAACCCCCGATGCGTTAGGGCCTAAAACCTGTGACCGAGTGCTTGCAACACGGCATTTGAGCGATAATTTAAAACGTGATTTAGGTCTTGACGGGCTTAAAAGCGTTTGCTGTATTGCGCCAAATGTGCTTGGTAAAACGGGTATTGAAAGCTTTGACCTTATAAGCGCTGCTGCACACAAAATAAAACCAGATATAATAATCGCAGTCGATGCGCTTGCCTGCCGTGAGCCACAGCGTCTTTGCCGCACCGTGCAAATAAGCAACAGCGGCATTTGTGCGGGCTCGGGTGTAAACAATGCTCGACTGCCGCTAAACCGCGATACCCTTGGTGTGCCCGTAATTGCGGTGGGGGTTCCTACTGTGATTGACGGAAACTCATTTTTTAAAAACACACATCAAGAAAATATGATGGTAACACCAAAAGAAATTGACCTGCTTATTGACAAGTCGGCGCAAATACTATCACGCGCAATAAATATATTTTTACAACCAGAGCTTGATATTGAGATAATTGAAAGCCTGACATAAAAATACCGCCTAACGCATAAAAATTGTTTAGGGCGGTGATAAAAATGAGCAATCGTGGCGCAATAATACGATTTTGTATATCATTAATATGCGTAGCGATGTTTTTAACATATACAAGTGTTAAAGGCTTTTGCGCTGTGGGTGATAATGCGGTAATACAAACGCAAGCCCATGCGTTTTTTGACGATACACTTACAAGCAGTGTCACCACAGAATCGGCGCCGCCGGAAAATACACCTACAGAAGATACAGCCTTGCAACCTACTGACAACACCCAATCGGTCGCCGTTTATGCTACGGGCACCGTGCAGGGCAAGGTTATAGAAAAGTTTATATCGCCATATACCGCCAACACATCATATAACAACGTTTATCTTAAAAATAATACCAATCTTGATATAAATTTAAAGGACTTTGTAAACGGCAAGGTAGGATTTAACATACAAAAAAACGACAAGCCACAGGTACTTATCCTGCACACCCACGCTACCGAAAGTTACCTGCTACACGGTGAAAGCTATTATACCAGTACCGATAATGCCCGTACCACAGATAACGCATATAATATGGTGGCTTTGGGCAAAATAATATCTGATAGGCTAAACGAGGCAGGTATTGTTACACTGCACGATACCACACAGCACGATTACCCCTCTTACAGTGAAAGCTACAGCCGCGCGGCTGACACAATTTGCAGTTACACCGAAAAATACCCAAGCATTAAGGTAGTAATCGACCTACACCGTGACTCAATAGCCGCGAATGATACCGATAAGGTAAAGCTAACCACCGAAATTAACGGTAAAAAAGCGGCTCAAATAATGTTGGTTATGGGATCGCAAAGCGGTAATGTGAAAAACTTTCCAAATTGGAAAGAAAACCTAAAGCTTGCCGCAAAATTACAGCAAACGGTAGAGGTTATGTACCCTTCACTTGCAAGGTCAATTCACTTTATGCCAAAAAACTATAACGAAAGTCTTACCACGGGCTCTATGCTTATAGAAATTGGCACCGACGGCAACACCTTTGACGAGGCAAAATACTCGGCAGAGCTGCTTTCAAACTCGCTAATAAGTTTACTTAATACACTTTAATAAAAAGGACTATAAAATGAAGCGACAAACAAAAACATATTTTAGAGCGTTATATATAAGCCTTGTAATACTGCTATGCCTGTGTTTAGGCTGGATAGGTGTTTCAACCGCTTATGAAAACACTGTACAAGTGGCATACGGCGAATATAGGTCTGCAATAGAAATAAACAAAGATACCATAAGAATACTTGATTTTGTAATAAAATAAAATTTAAGAACCTGCCTTAAAAGACAGGTTCACTTTTGTTTTTATTCCCAAGAAAGTGGTTCTACGCTTTCATCTTCAGGTACCTCTAAACCCAAATTTCGCCGCTTTTCAATATCGGCATCGGGATGCTGCTCGTAATAAGGGTCAATTATATATTTTTTTATACTGCCAAAGGTAAAAAACTGTATAAGCAAGTATTTAAAAGCGGGCAAGGTTGCAGCCATTATAATAAATTCAATTAACCATACGCGTATATCATTAAACAGTAACGCAATAAAGATATAAAATCCGTATATCAATAGAATACATATTCCGCATAATAAATTTTTCCAAAAATTAAGTAAAACAAACTTAAAACTGTTTACATACAACGATTTAATACTAAAATTAAAGGTTATCATAAGAGTATAAATGTAAAAATTCATCATACCAAATACAGCCAAAAGCAACAAACATATTATAAGGCCTGCAAGCGATAGATTTTGCTGGGTTTGCAAAAATGACTCGTTATAAAACCAAATACCAAATACAATTAATGCTGTAATTACGGTGTTGATTATACCAACCGACAATGCCTGCTTCCAATTTTTTCTTATGGTTTCAAAAAAGTCGCTAAGTCCAAATGAGTGCTTGTCGCGCGCGATATTGCGAGTTATGTTGGTAATGCCAGCTACCGACAAACCTCGTGTGATTATAGGAAGCGAGGTTACAAAATAAATTAAGTTTATAGAAAAAAATCGCCAAAAATTACGAAGATAGATTTCAAAAAACACAAAAAATGCTTTCTTTTTAGGTGCGTCTTTTTTTATACCCGGCCCCTCTTTTGTAAAATCTAAAAATCCAAAAAATCCTGACATATTACTCTATCCCCTTTTTGTACACAAGCTTTTCGGCAAGGTTAATTTCCTTAAAGCCTAAAATATATGCTACACACGAAATTACTGGGGCAATAAACTGTATTAGCACAAGACCTACATATTGTAGTGCGGTGATTTGAGCTATTGTTTCAGCGCCCGATGTAATCCAAATTATAAGCGAATAAAAATGCCCGCTTAAAAAGGCATACCACACTGTACGAAAAGCAGGCGCTAAACCCGACGCCATAACAATAACAAAAATTGTAAGTAAAAAGAACGGTATATTACCTATAAGGCCTATTTTTAACCCCTTTAGTATATCACTGCTTGTGTGGCCTATTTTTACAAGATTGTTGTCTTTAAACCCTTGTTTATACGAGGTGTTGCTTGCAAAGGCCACAACCATTATCATACTAAAAGCTTGGGTTAAAATTAAAAAAATAGCCTTGCCTGTACCCGTAAGGGTTGAACGCTGTTTTACAGTGGTTACAATATACCCCGCATCCTTATACTCTTGCATTTTGGTGTCGGTACCTTCATCTTTACCGTCACCGTTTTCATCGGTATAAGTATATTCATACTCGGCTATAGCACTACTTGATGTTTCGGTTTCGTACACGTAAGCCTTATAGCCCGTTTCATAAGTGAAAAGCGCCGAACAAATAACATTTATAGAAAAGCACAAAAATACACTTATTACCGACGCCATTATAAGACTAGCGGCAAGTTTACAACCGTTTTTAAATATGTTCATTAAAATTTCCTCTTAACTAACAAAATATTATATGTAATATATTACCTCAAACTAACCAAAAAAGCAAGGAGCAACTACCTGCTTCTTGCTTTTTTTACAATATATTCACAATAATGCTATTAAAGTTATTGTTACAGCAACCATTACTGCCGCCACAATTGATGATATAAATATTTTTCGGCGTGTCAGCCTTTTTTGACGAAGCGTTTTGTATCCCTTGCCTGCCCTATCATCAAGCCCGAAGGTAAAGTTTTTTATTGCTCTATTAAGATTTTTGGCGCTTAAGCCACTGCATGTGGGACTTACATAAAATACTATTCTGTCAAAAACCTTGCTACCAGTGTTATTAACCTCTATTATGGTTTTATTTACACCTTTAACCATTTGTTTTCCACCTTTCATTTATTCAAATTTATTTTTGGCAAAGAAAGGTTATTATATTCAAGTTAACATAAAAATGTGAATAACTCGGTGGAAAAGTTGAAAATCCACTTAAAACACTGCAAAAAACTTATCCACATTGGTTACTTTTAGCAATTATTTTGTTGCATTATGTAAATTAAAGCCTACCTGTAAGGTACGACACCGCACGTTCAACAGAATCGGCCGAGTTACCCCAATCGCCTTTGCCTGCATTTCGGTAATCGTACATAGAACAATACTTATTCAAATCATCGCCCAAAGATTTTACATATTCTGCAGTGATGCGTGTAAGATTTTGTTTAAACTCGCCCAAATATTTAGGCATATTCTTTTTATCAGCGCCATTTATAAGCATTTCAAAATGGTGCATACAAAACTGCGGCTGATTGTTAAATAATTCTCTAAAATCGCGTTCCTTTTCATAACAACGGTAAACTGTATCAATCATACGCTCCATACCCCAATTTACCTTTTCACAAATAAAGCAGCTGTCTATTACCTTGCGTACACTGTTGGCCTTTTTATCGGCGCTGTTAAACATTTTTTTGTCAAAAATCTGCCCGCTTATCTCTTTTATATGTGTTTCAAGCATTAATGCTAACTGCAGTCTGCCGCGATGAGCCATCATTTTTTGGTAATGCTCGCTACAAAATCCAAGCCTATTGGTTTCGATTCGCACGTCTGGTTCCATCATAGCATCACCTAAAATATATGTAACAAGATGCTCTTCAACCGTATGCCTCATTCGGCATAAAGGGCAGCCGTCGGTTACCTCAAATACTTCTGAAACAGGTATGGTGCAAATATCGTCACGCACATTAATCACAACCTTTTATTTTAAATTTCTTGCTTTACATTATACCACAAAACATATATAATTGTAAATACGGGGTGTAGTATGAACGATATAAAATTTATAGATAATAAAATTTACATAAAAAATATTAAAAATTTCGACCTTGCGCAAACACTTGACTGTGGGCAAAGCTTTCGTTGGCGTCAAGAAAAAAACGGTGCGTGGTGTGGTATTGCCTTTGGCAAACAAATAAGACTATACCAACAAAACGGCGATATAGTAATATTAGGCTCTACAAAAGAGGAATTTAATAATATATGGAAAGATTATTTTGACCTTGACCGTGATTATGGCGCAATTATAGAAGAGATAAGTTGTGATAAAACGGTTGCAACAGCCGCCGCATACAGTAGCGGTATAAGACTGTTAAATCAAGAGCCTTGGGAGGCGCTATGCTCATTTATTATTTCGCAAAACAATAACATACCGCGAATTAAGGGTATTATAGAACGCTTTTGTGAAAATTTTGGTGATAAAATTAGCGGCGGATATGCCTTTCCTTCACCCGAAGTTGTTGCCAAACTAACGGTTGATGACCTTGCTGTTATCCGCGCGGGTTTTCGCGCTAAATATATTTTAGATGCGGCACTTAAGGTGGCATCTGGTGACATAGATCTTGAGGCATTAAAATATACCAACTATGATACGGCACGCAAAATTTTAATGACAATAAAAGGTGTGGGGCCTAAAGTTGCTGACTGTGTATTACTTTACGGACTTTGCCACAAAAACGCATTCCCCCGTGATGTTTGGATAAATCGAGCTATTGAGCAACTGTTTGACGGCAACATTCCAAATTGTGCCAAGCAGTATGGCGGCATAGTACAGCAATATATTTTTCACTATATAAGAAATGATCAATAAAAAACTCGGTATCCTAATGGGTACCGAGTTTAATTTTGAGTTATATTTTATTTTGCGTAGTCAACTGCTCTACTTTCGCGGATAATGTTAACCTTAACCTGACCAGGATATTCAAGTTCGCTTTCAATCTTTTTAACAATATCGTGAGCCATAATAACCATCTGGTCATCATTTACAGCCTCGGGTTTAACAATTATGCGAACCTCACGACCTGCTTGAATTGCATAAGAATCTTCAACACCGTTAAAGGATTTGGCGATTTCCTCTAACTTTTCAAGACGCTTAATATAGTTTTCAATGTTTTCGCGACGTGCTCCAGGACGTGCAGCGCTTATGGCATCTGCCGCTTGAACTATACAAGCAATAACAGTTTTTGCCTCAACATCGCCGTGGTGAGCGTGAATTGCGTGAACAACAATTTCATTCTCGCGATACTTTTTAGCGGCCTCAACACCAAGCTGAATATGTGAACCTTCTTGCTCGTGGTCAATTGCCTTACCAATATCGTGAAGCAAACCTGCTCGCTTTGCGAGGGTTACGTCGACACCAAGCTCGGCTGCGATAAGACCCGAAAGGTAGCATACCTCAAGCGAGTGGTTAAGCACATTTTGACCGTAGCTTGTACGGAAATGCAATCGACCAAGTAATTTAATAAGCTCGGGGTGTAGGTTGTGCACACCGCTGTCTACCATTGCACGTTCACCCTGCTGCTTAATTATAGCCTCAACCTCGGCGGTAGCCTTGGCAACCGTTTCTTCAATTCTGGCAGGATGTATTCTACCGTCAACAATAAGCTTTTCAAGTGTTACGCGTGCAATTTCACGACGGATAGGCTCAAAGCTTGATACAGTGATTGCCTCGGGTGTGTCATCAATTATAAGGTCAACACCTGTTGCATTTTCAATTGCGCGAATATTTCTACCCTCACGACCTATAATGCGACCCTTCATTTCATCATTGGGCAGTGGAACTACAGAAATGGTAATTTCTGATGAGTGGTCAGCCGCACAGCGCTGAATTGCGTGGGCAATAACCTCTCTTGCTAACTTGTCAGACTCATCGCGGGTTTGCTGTTCAAATTCCATAATTTTTACAGCCTTCTCGTGAGAAAGCTCACCCTCTAACATTTGTAAAAGGTTTGCCTTTGCCTGCTCTTTTGAAAGACCTGAAATTTTTTCAAGCATTTCAAGCTGGCTACGTTTAAGCTGCTCACACTCTTCAATTTTAGCGTCAATTTGCTTTGCCTTTTCGGCAAGCTTTTCTTCCTTTGCTTCAAGATTGTCTATCTTACGGTCAAGGGATTCTTCTTTTTGCTGAAGTCTATGCTCTTGCCGTTGAACCTCAGATCTTCTTTCGCGAAGGTCTTTTTCGGTATCCTGACGGAGCTGATGAATTTCTTCCTTTGCTTCAAGCAAGGTTTCTTTTTTTCGGGTTTCGGCAGTTTTCATTGCATCGTTTAAAATGCGTTTTGCCTCGGTTTCGGCAGAGCCGATGGTTTTTTCAGCAGAGCGGCGGCGTGATATTGAGCCTGCCACAAAGCCTATAACACAAAGCAGTAATGCAATAGCGCCAAAAATTACATAAAAAATTGGACTTGTGGGCATTTAATGTCCCTCCTTTATATTTAAAGCGGTTTTACAGACACAAAAATAAAAGACTGTCGGGGACCGCTGATTTTACCCCGTTTTAATAAATATTAGGGTATTAGTAAATTTCGCCAAATATTTCACCAATACAAACTAAACTTATCTTCATAATTTTACCACTATATTTATGTGCTGTCAAGAAAAAAACTCTCGTATATTGTGTAATATACGAGGTTTTTTTACATTAAACAAAGTAATATGACATATCCCAACACGGAAGTGAGGGAAAATGGCGTAGATAAATCTTATAATTAGGCTGTATATCTATAATCTTTTCGGGTAATAAAATTAAATCTTCGCTACGGTGATATGCAGCTATCTGCATTTTAGGTTTGTAACGTCTTATAGTGTTAGTGCCGCCTTTAATAGCCGCGGCTTCGGTGCCCTCTATATCCATTTTTATATATGTTGGTATACCCCGCTGTGACAATTTATCAATAGTGACCGAATTTATGGTACTATTACCACTGCCAATACTTGACCCTCGCGAGCCGTTCATTTCAAACTGAATTTCACCGTCAATATCACTTACGCAAGCGTGTATATTTAAAATGTTTTGAACCTTTTGGGTAGCAATACATAATTTGTTATAGGTTTTTTTATCGGGCTCTACGGCTATTATTTTGTTGTAATTTTTCACCACCGACAAAAACTCTGCTACAGTATCACCCCTATA
>JAZNSJ010000067.1:0-11991 GCA_045591155.1 Acutalibacteraceae bacterium
AATGTTACAAAAAAATTGGGTATAAGTTTTGTTTAGTATGCCTATAACAATTTTTTACAAGTTATGATATAATTTATATGTTAAAAGGGGTGAGAAAATTGTTTAAAGAAGGCGACATTATAGTGTACGGTGCGCAGGGCATTTGTAAAATTGATTGCTTGCAAACCAAGATTATAGGCAAACAAGCTATAGAATACTATGTTTTAAAACCAATTTTTAATGATAGCACAGCCGTTTTTGTGCCTGTAGACAACAAAATTCTTACCGCAAAAATGCAGGATGTTTTAACTATAGGTCAAGCAAAAGAGCTTATAGAAAAGTCATTACAAATTTCTGTTATTAATTTTGATAACGAAAATCAAAAGCGAGAGCAGTATAAGGCTATACTTGCAAGCTCGGACCGAGAAAAACTTCTTTCGCTTATAAAAACAATTCGTCTTGAAAGAGATACTCGTCGCAAGTCGGGCAAAAAGCTTAACCTTAACGATGAGCAAACCTTGCGCAAGGCAGAGCAACTATTGTTTAACGAAATGGCATTTGTTTTAAAAATCACGCCAGAAGAGGCTCAAAAAAAGATAGCGTTTTAAAATATTCTCAAATGTCAACAGCACATAGCACGGGTATTTTTATTGATAATGAACACTCAACTCATCACACTATTAACATAGATGAAATGGAAATATATATCGTTGTTTCCGATTGGAATATTACATCAGCTTATTGGGTTGAAAACGGAGATTCTTTTTCAATAGATTATTATTCAATGATGGATGATAACGAAATAACAACCATAATCAAAAACAATACAATAGTAGGATATCAGGAAGAAGAATAGGGCTAAGGTGTAAAATGATGAAAAAATTAATTCCTATATTACTTATACTAATTTTTGTTTTGTCGGGATGTACCTCTCAAGAAGATATTGATAATAATTCTTCTAGCTTATTGGATGGCTTTTCTTCAAAAGAATCTATGTCTATATTAGAAGCAAGTCAAGAAGACAGTAATAGTGATTCCTTAACGGATAATCAATCATCCAATAACACATCAGATAATGTCGAGAATTCATCCTCAACAGGGACAGCATCCGGAAGTGCAACAAGCAATAATTCCTCTACTACAAGGCCGTCATCGTCCAACCCTTCTCCATCAAGCTCTAATACTAATAATTCAAGTCAATCCTCAACACAAACAGATACAACTGTTACCAAAAACCAAGTTCATTTATATTCGTATGTTAATGATAGAGGCTGGGTTATACAAACAACATTTGATTACAACAATGGTGATACTTGGGCTGAACTTTTAAAAAACAATACCGAAATCAGCACAGATACTACCTATGATGTAAATTTCAACACCATTGAATATTTAAAATATAATGGTAAAGCTATTGTTTTAAACGACACTCCGATTAAAAAAAGTGACACTATTTCGAATAAAAATATTTACAAACTTAGCACCATTGCTGGTCCTGCAAAAATTAAACCTACAACTATGTACGAGTTAATCAATGTCGAACACGCTGCAGAGGGGCCTTCTCAAAGATCGTGGGTTATATACAAATATGTTATTAATGAAACCACAAAAACAACAGGCACGGTCACTGTTAATCTTGTTGAGGTAAGAGAATACAGTAAACCTGACGAGGAGTTTAACGGAACAATTGTTGAAAGCAATATAATATCTTCTCAAAAAAATACGTATACATATACTTCGGAATACGGACTTTATGCGGGTAAAACTATAGAGCTAAATAACGGTGCTAAAATCTTGCTTGGAACTGATATGTACTGGTTCTATTTGGATGGTAACACCAAAAGAGTATTATGTGATGATTATAGAGCGTATAAAAAAGTACCAAACAATCCAAGCGATAACTATTGGAGTTTTTATTGGTCAATGTTAAATTAGAATAATGTAATAAAAATTAACAAGATAAACTGTAAAATGTTTAATTCAATCGGTATTTTTATGCAACATTATGCGTAAAAATACCGATTTTTCTTGACAAACACCAAAAAAGAGAGTAAAATTGCTTTATACTTTAGAGAGGAGACAGATATTTATGTGTATAAGCCGTAATTATTATTTTTATTACTTTAATCAGGACTGTCTTACCTCTTTTGAGAAAGCGATGTAATCGCACCTTAATAGAAAAAAAGACAGTCCGCAACCGTTTGTGCATAAAATGCATTTTACGCGTTGGCGGATTTTTTGCTTTAACAGGAGATGTAATTTATGATTAACAAAAAAATGGCAGACCTTGGTAATCAACCCTCGGTAATAAGAGAAATTTTTGAATATTCGCTTAAAAGAAAAGCCGAAATCGGTGCCAAAAATGTTTTTGATTTTAGCCTTGGTAATCCAAGCATACCCGCACCAAAGATTGTTGATGATACTATAAAAGAATTAGCGCAGTCGGGTGACAGCGTTGCACTTCACGGTTACACCTCGGCGCAAGGCGCGATGCCTGTTCGTGAGCAAATAGCCAATAATATAAAAACTCGTTTTGGTTGTGATGTTAGTGCGAAAAACATTTATATTACATGTGGAGCGGCAGCATCGCTCACATCTACGTTAAAGGCTGTTGTAAATGATGGTGACGAGGTTATACTATTAGCCCCATATTTCCCCGAATATAATGTGTTCTGCGCGAATGCGGGAGCAAATACGGTGGCTGTACTTGGCAAGGGAGAAAACTTTTCGCTTGACTTTGATGCATTGGATAAGGCAATAAATAAAAACACAGCGGCTATAATTGTTAATTCGCCCAACAACCCAACGGGTGCTATAATCCCCGAAAGCGATATTGTAAAGCTCGCCGAATTGCTGGGTAAAAAGCAAGAAGAAACAGGCCGCGCAATTTACATTATTGCTGACGAGCCATACCGTGAGCTTACATACGGTGATGAAGTGCCATACATTCCAAACTTTTATCATAATACGGTGGTTTGCTATTCTTACAGCAAGTCGTTGTCTTTGCCGGGTGAGCGTATTGGTTATGTGTTTGTATCACCTAAATGTGAAGATAGTGCTGATTTGTTTGCCGCAGTTTGCGGCGCGGCACGCAGTATGGGTTATGTTTGCGCGCCAAGTCTTATGCAACGTGTAATAGCAAAATGTGACGGAATGACAGCTGACGTTTCACTTTATAATAAAAACCGCGAGTTGCTTTATAATTCACTTAGCGAAATCGGTTACACCGCAGTAAAACCACAGGGCGCGTTTTACCTCTTTATGAAAGCGCTTGAAGAAGATGCGGCCGCCTTTTGCGAAAAGGCTAAAAAGCACGAGCTTTTGCTTGTTCCTGCTGATTCTTTCGGCGCAAAAGGGTACGTTAGAATTTCATACTGCGTAGCGTATGACACAATAAAAAATTCAATTCCTGCTTTTAAAGCACTATTTGACGAGTATAAAAAAGGATAGTTTTATGACAGATTTAGAAAAAGCAAGACAAATTATAAATGATGTTGACAAACAAATGGCTGATTTGTTTGAACAAAGAATGGATGCGGCAAGACTTGTTGCAGCATACAAAAAAGAAAACGGACTAAAAATCGATGATTTCGCTCGTGAAGAACAGATTATAACAAAGAATACTTCGCTTATTAAAGATGAGGATTATAAGTCCTACTATATAAATTTTTTGCGCGAGGCGATAAATCTTTCAAAACTGTTACAGCACCGCCTGCTTGACGGTATGCGCGTAGCATACAGTGGTGTTGAGGGCGCTTTTGCTAATATTGTGGCAGAACGCATTTTCCCCGATGCTAACTGCGTAGGTTATGGCGATTTTAAAGCGGCTTATAACGCTGTTGTAAACGGCGAATGTGATTGCGCCGTATTGCCAATAGAAAACAGTTTTAACGGTGACGTCGGCTTGGTTTTAGATTTAAGCTTTTTTGGCTCACTCTTTGTAAACGGACTTTATGAAGCTGAAATTGTTCAAAACCTTTTAGCTGTTGAAGGCGCAAAAAAAGAAGACATAAAGACTGTTATCAGTCATTCACAGGCGCTTGGTCAATGTGCATCTTATATTGATAAGCATGGCTTTAAAACCGTTGAGGCGGTCAACACCGCTGTTGCGGCAAAGACGGTAGCCGAAAAAGGCGATAAAACCTTAGCGGCAATCGGCAGCGCCGAGGCGGCTGAAAAATTTGGGCTTGTCAAGCTTGAATCACACATAAACGAAAGCAGTCAAAATTCTACTCGATTTGCAGTATTCTCTCGTAGTGAAAAGGCACACCTACCTACCGACAACCACTTTATAATGCTCTTTACCGTAAACAATGCAGCGGGGTCATTGGGTAAAGCAATATCAGTAATAGGTGAACACGGCTTTAACCTTAAAGCACTTAAAAGCAGACCAACGAAAGAGCTTGTTTGGGATTATTATTTTTACGCCGAGGGCGAGGGTAATATAGGTAGCGAGCAAGGCAAAAAGATGCTTGATGAACTATCGAAATGTTGTTCAAACCTAAAGATTTTAGGTAGTTTTGAAAAAGAAATTAAGGTGTAAATTTATGATAATACCTGTAAAAACTGAAAATGACGGATACAATATCTATGTTGAACGTGGTGCATTAAATTGCGCAAAGCAGTATTTTAATATTGACCGCAAAGTACTTATTGTTACCGACAGCGGTGTTCCGAGCGAATACGCCGAAACAGTGGCCGCACAGGCAAAAGAGTCAATGATAGTTGTATTTCCGCAGGGTGAAGCTTCTAAAAATTTTGACACCTACAAAAGCATACTTGAAGCACTTGTGAAGGGTAATTTTACCCGTACCGACTGTGTAGTAGCTGTAGGCGGTGGTGTCGTAGGCGATATGGCAGGTTTTGCCGCGGCAACATTTATGCGCGGTGTTGATTTTTACAATATACCCACAACTGTGCTTTCTCAGGTTGATTCATCGGTGGGTGGCAAAACCGCGATAGATTTTGTCGGATATAAAAATATTGTGGGCGCATTTCATCAGCCAAAGGGTGTAATAATTGACCCCGATACTCTTAAAACTTTGCCCGAGCGTCAAATTTCTAACGGTCTTGCAGAATCGGTTAAAATGGCGCTGACACACGACGTAGAACTCTTCTCTATGTTTGAAAGTGACAGCTTTGATATAGATGCCGTAATTGAGCGCTCAATCAAAATTAAATGCTCGGTAGTACAGGCCGATGAAAAAGAATCGAGACTTCGTAAGGTTCTTAATTTTGGTCATACAGTAGGTCATGCTATTGAAAGTAACACACCAAGTCTTTATCACGGCGAGTGTGTAGCACTTGGTATGTTACCTATGTGTAGTGAAGAAGTAAGGGCAAGACTTGTTGGTGTGCTTGAAAAATTGAATTTACCAACTGCTGTAAATTGCGACACACAAAAAATCATTGACACTATGCGTCACGATAAAAAAATGGCAGGCGACGAAATTTCGGTGGTAAGGGTAGAAAACATAGGCAAATTTAAGATAGAAAAGTTGAGTTTTGGCAATTTTGCCGACGGTATAAAGGCGGTGTATAACAAATGAAAAACACCATAGGAAATTCACTTGCGGTAACGCTTTTTGGCGAGAGTCACGGTAAGGCAATTGGTGCGGTAATTGATGGTGTGCCTAGTGGTCTTGTGGTAGATGAAGAATTCATCTCTTCACAACTTTTTCGTCGCAGACCAAAGGATGCGCTATCAACTCCCCGTCAGGAGAAGGATGAATTTAGTATTTTAAGCGGTGTTTTTGAAGGACATACCACAGGTACGCCGATTTGTATTACAATACCAAACACCGATACTCATTCTTCCGATTACGGCGAGATGCAATATAAAATGCGCCCTTCACATGCAGACTACACAGCCGCCTGTAGATATAACGGTTTTCAGGACTATCGTGGCGGTGGACACTTCAGCGGCAGAATAACCGCGGCTTTAGTAGCTGCGGCAGGATTGGTTATACCTGCGCTTAATAATCAAGGTATTTATATTGGTACCAAGATTAAAAATATTGCCGGTATTGATGATGTTGATTTTGCTTGTAAACAAGATATAAAGGATATATCAATAAAAGATTTTCCGGTATTAGATGACAATATTGGTAAAGAAATGCAAGAAAAAATTCTTGCCGCTAAATGTGACGGCGACAGTGTGGGCGGTGTTCTTCAGACTGCAGTTATCGGTTTGCCTGCAGGCGTTGGCGAGCCTTGGTTTGATACCGTTGAGGGTATGCTTTCGCACGCAATATTTTCGGTACCTGCTGTTAAAGGTATAGAGTTTGGTTTAGGCTTTGGTTTTGCTGATACTACAGGCAGTGCGGCTAACGACCAGATGTACGTAGACGATGGTATAGTTAAATGCTACACTAACAATAACGGCGGTGTAATAGGTGGTATTACAAACGGTATGCCAATAATATTTAATACCGTTATCAAACCCACACCCACAATAGGAAAAGAACAAAAAACCGTTGATATAAACACAATGAACGATACAACACTCGCGGCTCGCGGCCGTCACGATCCTTGCATTGTTCACCGTGCGGCAGTTGTAATTGAGAGTGTAACGGCACTTGTTATCGCAGATATGCTCACATCTAAATTAGGAACGGACTGGTTAGCGAAATAATGGAATACGGTTGTATTGGCGAAAAACTGACACATAGTTTTTCTAAAGAAATACATAACCTACTTTTTGACTATGATTACAAGATACAGGAAATCCCTAAGGGTGAACTCAATGAGTTTATGACTAAAAGGGATTTTAAGGCAATAAACGTAACCATACCTTACAAGCAGGATGTAATACCTTATCTTGACTGGGTGAGCGATACCGCGCGTGATATTGGCGCGGTAAATACTATAATAAACCGTGATGGAAAACTTTACGGATACAATACCGATTTTGGCGGTATGACAACGCTGATTAAAAGACAGGGTATAGATATTAAAAATAAGATAGTTTTAGTTTTAGGTAGCGGCGGCACCTCTAAAACGGCGGTTGCCGTAGCAAAAAATCTTGGCGCAAAACAGGTGGTTCGTGTATCACGCACAGCAAAAGAAGACTGTATCACGTACGACGATATGTATCGCGATTTTGCTGATGCTGAGGTTATAATCAACACCACACCGTGCGGTATGTACCCTAATATTATTGGAGAACCCATCAATATTGACTGTTTTGCAAAAGTAGAAGCGGTGATTGATGCAATTTATAATCCGCTTTGCTCAAATCTTGTGGTAAAAGCAAAACAAAAAGGCATAAACGCTATCGGCGGTCTTTATATGCTGGTAGCGCAAGCGGCACACGCGGCAGAACTTTTTATAGATACAAAGGTGCCTGATGAAAAGGTAGATGCTGTATATAAAGCTATTGTAAAACAAAAGCAGAACATAGTGCTTGTTGGTATGCCATCAAGTGGAAAAACCACTGTAGGCAAACAGTTGGCAATCCAACTTGGTATGCAGTTTATTGATACTGACGATGAAATAGTAAAAGTATCGGGCAAAACCATACCCGAGATTTTTGGTGAGTTGGACGAAAGTGGTTTTCGCGATATAGAAAGTAGCGTAATAACCGAAGTTTCTGCAAAACAAACCCAAGTAATTGCTACAGGTGGCGGTGTGATTTTGCGTGAGCAAAATGTAACAGCACTTCGCGGTAACGGAATAATTTATTTTATTGACCGGCCACTCGAAAAACTCATCACAACCGATGACCGACCACTATCAAGCAATCGTGATGATCTTATTAAAAGATATAATGAACGCTATGATATTTATTGCAGCGTGGCGGATAAAAAAATTATAAATGACACTACTACCAGCGCGGTAATAGATGCCATAAAGGAAGATTTCAACTTATGAAAATACTTGTAATTAACGGACCCAACCTTAATATGCTGGGTATTCGTGAGCCTGATATTTATGGAAAAAGTACATACAAGGATTTGTGCAAGCTTATTAACGATTATGCCGATAAAAAAGGTATAGAGGTAAAACTGTTTCAGTCAAATCACGAGGGTGCGATTGTTGATGAAATACAAGCGTCATATGGAAATTTTGACGGCATTGTTATAAATCCTGCGGCTTATACCCATACAAGCGTGGCACTTTTAGATGCCTTAAAATCAGTGGGTATTCCTACGGTTGAGGTGCATATTTCGGCGGTAGAAACCAGAGAAGATTTCAGGCAAATAAGCTTTGTCCGCGCAGCTTGTATTAAAACTATTACAGGTCTTGGCTTTGATGGATATTTACGCGCCATTGATACACTTATTGAAAACGAGAAAAGCTTATGACAGTAACTATAAAAAAATCAAAGGCACAAGGTGTTGTTGTAGCACCACCATCAAAATCGGCGGCTCACAGGGCGCTGATTTGCGGTGCATTATCCGGCGGCAGTAAGATTGACAATATTGAATATTCAAATGATATACTTGCAACGCTTGATTGTCTTTTGGCACTTGGCGCAAAAATAGAAAAAAGCGGAAACACCATACAACTTGGTGGGCTTAACCCGTTTGCCTCAAAAGAAGTAATACTTGATTGCCGCGAAAGCGGTAGCACACTGCGTTTTATGATACCGTTATGTATGCTGTCTGGCAAAAAAATTATCCTTAAAGGAAGTGAAAGACTTTTTGCCCGCAATCTTACAATTTATGAAGAAATTGCGGAGCAAAACGACATATTGTTTGACAAAGGTAAAGATAGTCTTACCGTTTGCGGAAGGCTAAAAAGCGGTGACTATAAAATGGCAGGCAATATATCGAGCCAGTTTATATCAGGTCTGCTTTTTGCTTTGCCTCTTTTAGAGGGGGACAGTACGCTTGAAATTGTGGACGAATATGAAAGTGAGCCGTATGTGGATTTGACAATAAAAGCCTTAAGCGATTTTGGTGTGAAAATAAGTAAATGCGGTCACATATATAAAATCAAAGGAAATAAAAAATATTTACCCAAAGATACAACTGTTGAGGGTGACTACTCTAACGCGGCATTTTTAGATGGATTTAATCTTTTAGGTGGTAGTGTCAATGTTACAGGTCTTTGCAAAAACAGCCTACAGGGTGATAAAATTTACAAGCAGATGTATGACGGTTTAAAAAGCGGCAAAAAACAGTTTGATTTATCTAATTGTCCCGATTTAGCTCCTGTTATGTTTGCTTTGTCGGCAGTGTTTGGTGGCGCGCATTTCACAGGAACAAAACGCCTTAAAATAAAAGAAAGTGACCGTGCTGCTGCTATGCAAACCGAACTTAAAAAGTTTGGTATAAAGGTTGACGTTTTAGAGAATGACGTTACGGTTTATGGTGGCGAACTTAAGGCACCCAGTGAGACCCTTTGCGGTCACAATGACCATCGTATTGTTATGGCTCTCAGCTTGCTTTGTACCCTTACAGGCGGTTGCATAAACGAAGCTGAGTCGGTAGCAAAAAGTTATCCCGATTATTTTGAAAAAATAAAATCTCTTGGAATAGTGATAGAAAATGAACTTAAATGATGTAGAAAATGTACTTATCGTAGGTTTAGGTCTTTTGGGCGGCAGTTACGCAAAGGCACTAACCAAAAAAGGTTTTGACGTAAAGGTTATTACTTTAAATCAAGACGATATTGATTATGCTGTAAGCGAAGGCTTTATATCAGGTGGCACAACGCACGTTGATCCAGAGCTCATAGCACAATCGCAGCTTATAATATTTGCACTTTATCCGCATACCTTTATAGAGTGGATAGAAACCTACGGTAATCTTATAAAACCGGGTACCGTTATAACCGATGTTACGGGTGTCAAGGGTTGCATAGTAGAGCGTGTGCAAGATATATTGCCTTCGGGTGTTGAATTTATCTCGGCTCACCCAATGGCGGGTAAGGAAGTTGGCGGCGTAAGAAACGCTGACGATAGCATATTCCGCACAGCAAACTACATTGTAGTGCCAACAAATAGCAACACTCCAGACGGTATAAGACTTTGCTGTGATTTAGGTCGTGCTTTAGAATTTCGAGATATTTCAAGCCTTACTGTTCGTCAGCACGATGAGATGATAGCTTTTTTGTCGCAGTTGACCCACGGAATTGCGATATCACTTATGTGCGCAAATGGTGACCCCAACCTTGTGCGATATACAGGTGACTCATTCCGCGACCTTACCCGAATTGCAAACATTAATGACGAAATGTGGAGTGAACTGTTTTTGGCTAACCGCGAGGCTCTGCTTCAAGAAATGGATGGCTATCGTGATGCATTTAATAGACTTTATGATACAATTAAAAATAATGACCGCGAGGCAATGCGCAATATGATGCGACTATCCAGCGCGCGTAGAAAGACATTTAACGAGGGTGAAAAACTAATATGAGTATGGATTTTAAAAGAAAGTTACCAATTCCAAAAGAAATAAAGGAGCAATATCCAGTAACCGCAGAGTTGTCTAAAATAAAGGAAAAGCGTGATAAAGATATAAAAGCGGTTTTTACGGGTGAGTCCGATAAGTTTTTGTTAATTATCGGTCCGTGCTCAGCCGATAATGAAGAGGCTGTGCTTGACTATATGGGTAGACTTAAAAAGGTGGCAGACGAGGTAAGTGATAAAATACTTGTAATCCCTCGTGTTTACACAAATAAGCCGCGCACCACGGGCGAGGGCTATAAGGGAATGCTTCATCAACCCAACCCCGAGGAGCAACCCGATATGCTTAAGGGCATTATTGCCATTCGCGATTTGCATATGAAGGCACTTTCAAATTACGGATTTACCTGTGCTGACGAAATGCTTTACCCTGAAAATTATCGTTATTTGTCGGATGTTTTAGGGTATGTTGCCATAGGCGCGCGTTCGGTAGAAAACCAACAGCATCGCTTGGTTTCTAGTGGTATTTCAATCCCTGTAGGTATGAAAAACCCAACAAGCGGTGACCTTAGCGTTATGATGAATTCTATAAAAGCGGCGCAAACCAGCCACACCTATTTATATCGTGGCTGGGAGGTTACAAGCTCGGGTAATGATACTGCACACGCTATACTGCGCGGTTATATGGATTTTGCGGGTAGAAATATATCTAACTATCATTATGAGGATATTGCGCATCTTTGCGAGCTTTATAATGAGTATGGTCTTAAAAATCCGTCGGTTATTATTGATGCCAACCACGCAAATTCGGGCAAGAAATATTTAGAGCAAATCCGCATTGCAAAGGACATTGTTTACAGTCGTAATCATAATCACGATATACGTGACCTTGTAAAAGGTATTATGATTGAAAGCTATATCGAGGACGGCGCACAAAAAATAGGAGAGCATATATATGGCAAATCTATAACCGACCCCTGTCTTGGTTGGGAAAAGACCGAAAATTTAATATATAAAATCGCCGACAGTTTGGAGTGATAGTGTGTTAGTATTTATAATATCGGCAATTATAGGTGCAGGTCAGATATTGCTTACACAGCAATTAATTTATGCGTTCGGTAAAAGAGACTTTAAAAAAATATTGCTGTTTTTTATCTCAAAATTTTTGCTGTATGGAATATCTATTGGTGTTCTTATTATGAAATTTGTATGGCATATAGGAATGGCTTTTTGTGGCTTTGTTGTGGGAGTGCCAATTGCAGTGATAGTGCTATTTGTGTATAAGACAATATACAAAAAAGGAACTTTTAAATAATATTAAAACGGAGGCGTTTTGCCTCCGTTTTTTATTACACTTTTAATTTTTGCATTGACTTTAATATCTCAATATTGTAAAATATTATTAAATATAATATATATTAATTGGGGGAGTTGTGTATGAAACCCGTTTATAAACGTGTTTTGCTTAAACTCAGCGGTGAAGTATTGGCAGGTGAAAAGGGCACAGGTATTGACTTTGATAAGGTAACCGAGGTTTGTGAGTCTATAAAAGAGTGCGTTGATTTAGGTGTCCAGATTGCCATTGTTGTAGGCGGTGGCAACTTCTGGCGTGGTAGAAGTAGCGGTAAAATGGACAGAACCCGTGCTGACCATATGGG
>JAZNSJ010000068.1:0-16430 GCA_045591155.1 Acutalibacteraceae bacterium
AGAAGGAAAGAATCCAGATCTTTGAAGGTACTGTTATTGCTAAAAACAACAGCGGTATTTCAGAAACCTTTACAGTTCGCCGTGTATCTTACGGTGTAGGTGTTGAGCGTGTATTCCCCGTTCACTCACCCATCGTTGCTAAGGTTGAGCTTGTAAGAAAAGGTAAGATTCGCCGTGCAAAACTTTACTATCTGCGTGATCGCGTTGGTAAGGCAGCTAAGGTTAAAGAGCTTATCGGTTAATTAGATGTTAATGAGTGGGGGACGGGGCATTGCTCTGTCCCTTTAACTTTATTTGTGTGGGTGGTGTTTTTGTGAGTGATATGGAAAATGAATTTAATATACCAAGTGACGAGGTTAACTATAAAACAGACGATAATCATAAAGACAACCTAAAAGTCTTTATTTTTGACTGGCTTGAGGTTTTGGTGCACGCAATTATTGCAGTAGTAATCTGCTTTAGTTTCTTGTTCCGTATTGCTACAATTGATGGTCAATCTATGGAAAACACTCTTTTAGATGGCGAAAGGGTAATTATTACTAACCTTTTTTACGAACCAAAGGTTGGTGATATTGTTGTAATATCGCGTAATAAAGAAAATAGTGTTTATAAAATGAATGACAGTAACACACCAATTATTAAGCGAATTATAGCCCTTGAGGGTCAAACGGTAGATATTGATTTTCAATCGGGTGTGGTATATGTAGATGGTATAGCACTTAAAGAGCCTTATACAAAAACACCTACTAATGCAAAATACGATATTGAGTTTCCTGTTACTGTAGATGAGGGTTGTGTGTTTGTACTTGGCGATAATAGAAATGACTCAAAGGATAGTCGAGACTCAAGAATAGGCGAGTACGGTATGATAGATACCAGATATATTTTAGGTCATGCTATTTACAGAGTTTTACCCTTTGATAAATTAGGAAGGTTGGACTAACGGTGATTGATAATAGCCAGACTATACAGTGGTTTCCGGGTCATATGGCAAAAACGCGCCGCAAAATATCCGAGCAATTAAAGCTGATTGATGCAGTTGCCGAAATTGTTGATGCACGTATTCCAATAAGCAGCCGTAACCCTGAACTTAAAGAAATTATAGGCGACAAGCCACATCTTATTTTGCTTAACAAGTGCGATATGGCAGATGAGTTGGCTACTAAAAAATGGATTGAATATTATAAATCACAGGGTATTTATGCAATACCAATTGATTGTAAAAATGGCAGGGGTATCACGGCCTTTAAAGATACAGTAAAAACCGTTTTGTCAGATAAGCTACAAAGCTATCGTACCAAGGGTATGGTTGGTAAACCATTACGTGTAATGGTAGTTGGTATTCCAAACGTTGGTAAATCATCTTTTATTAACCGTATTGCAGGCGGTGGTAGAGCTAAGGTGGAAAACCGACCTGGCGTTACGCGAGGTAATCAATGGTTTACTATTGATAAGCAGCTTGAATTGCTTGATACCCCAGGTGTTTTGTGGCCCAAATTTGAGGATAAAATCGTGGGTGAACATTTAGCATTTACTGGTGCTGTTACCGACCGTATTATCGATACCGAATTACTTGCTATGAGATTGCTTGAAATACTTATACCGCTTTACCCAGAATTGCTTTACGAGCGTTATAAAGTATCTGAATTTCCTGAAGACAGCTTTGAGTCGCTTTGTGTTTTAGGTAAAAAGCGCGGTATGATGATTCGCGGTGGCGAAACCGATACCGAACGTGCAGCAAATATGCTGTTAGAGGAATTTCGCAGTTGCAAAATTGGTAAAATAACACTGGAAAGGGTTGAATAACTGTGCCGGATTTTAGTTATGAAAATCAAGCTTTAAAGAACGGTTATAATTTGATTTGCGGTGTAGATGAGGCAGGTCGCGGGCCGCTTGCAGGTCCGGTTTGCGCTGCGGCAGTTATACTGCCCGAAAACTGTGTTATTGATGGGCTTAATGATTCTAAAAAAATTAGTGAAAAAAAGCGTGAAATACTTTTTGATATAATTAAAGAAAAGGCAGTGGCATATTGTATAGCGTATGGCACTTTAGAAGAGATAGAGCAATATAATATTTTAGAGGCTACATATATTGCTATGAACCGAGCAATAAACGGTTTAAATATAAAACCCGATTTTGCTTTAATTGACGGCAACCGTGTGCCAAAGGGTATATTAATTCCTTGTGAAACTGTTGTTAAAGGTGATTCAAAATCCTATTCTATTGCTGCAGCATCAATACTTGCAAAGGTAACGCGTGACCGATTGATGCTCGAATATGACCAAAAATACCCACAATATCTTTTTGCTTCGCACAAAGGCTATGGCACAAAGGCGCATTATGAAGCTATAAAACAACACGGTGTTTGTGAAATTCACCGTTTGTCATTTCTTAAAAATGTACTCGGGTAATGTGCGTTCTGCAGCTGTTGGAAAAGCAGGAGAGGATTTTGTAGCAAGGCATTTAAAATCAAAGGGCTACATAATTATAAAACGAAACTGGCGTGACAGCCGATACGGCGAGCTTGACATTGTTGCTGAAAACCCAGAATGTATTGCCTTTGTCGAGGTTAAAACACGTCAAAAAAATGCACTTGTAAGCGGTATAGAGGCCATTGATTTTGCCAAGCAGCAGCGAACCAAAAATGCGGCTCAAACATTTATGCGCAGGCTTCGCACTAATCTACCGCCCAGAATTGATGTTGCAGAGGTTATCCTGATTTCTGAAAACGATGGATTATTTCAATTTGAACTAAACTATATTGAAAACGCGTTTTAGGGTGATTTTGTGAACTTTTTTGATTTGCACTGTGACACGGCATATAAATGTTATCAACAGAATTTGTTATTTTGCGATAATTCACTCGCTGTTACACCAAAAAAGGCAGAAGTTTTTGATAAATGGCATCAATGCTTTGCTATATTTATTAAAGATGGGATAAGCGACCCTTTTAATTGTTATAAAAACACTCTTAAATTTTTTAAAAATCAATTAAAAAGCAAACCATATAATTTAACACCCGTTTTAACGGTTGAGGGTGGTCTTTTAATAGAGAATGATTTAAGCCGTATTGAATCTATGTATAACGATGGCATCCGTGCGCTTACACTTACTTGGAATGGTGAGAATCAAATTGCAGGCGGTGCAGACACCGACGCTAATTTAAAACCATTTGGTAGAGAAGTAATAAAGCAATTAAATATTTTTGGCATTTTTACAGACCTTTCTCATCTTAATAAAAAAAGCTTTTACAGCGCATTAGAACTAGCAAACAGGCCTATAGTTACACATTCTTGCCTTAGTGCTGTTAATAATCACAAACGTAACATCGATAACAATCAATTAAGTGAGCTTGTGCAAAAGAATGGAATTTTTGGTCTTTGCTTTTATCCTGTTTTTTTAGGGCAGGGAGATATTTTTGAAAACATTTACAAAAATATTTTTCATATTCTTGATATGGGATATGAGGATTATTTAAGCATTGGCTCTGATTTTGATGGCGCCGATATGGATAAAAATTTGTATGATATATCTGCAGTTCCTAAATTGTACAAATATTTAAAATCAAAAAATATTAATGATAAAATTTTAAATAAAATTTTCTTTGATAATGCATATAACTTTTTTGAAAAAAGGGGAATATAAATGAACTACATCAGCACAAGAAATAATGCGGTTAAGGTATCATCTGCTTTTGCAATAGCCCACGGTATATCTGCCGAGGGCGGACTTTATGTACCAGAAAGTATACCGCAGCTTAGTGAAAATGATTTTTTAAATTTATCTCAGCTTGATTATAAAGGTAAGGCTGAATATATACTTAAAAAATTTCTTACCGATTTTACCGAAGATGAAATTAAAAATTGTGTAAATGGCGCGTATACAGGTACTTTTGATGATGAAAAGCCTGCGCCAATTGCACAGCTTGGCGAACGCATCAACATACTTGAGCTTTGGCACGGTCCAACCTGCGCCTTTAAGGATTTGGCATTACAGCTTTTGCCGTATTTACTTACTACATCTACAAAAAAGGTATCTGATGGAAATAAAACGGTTATTCTTGTTGCAACCTCAGGTGATACGGGAAAGGCAGCGCTTGAAGGCTTTAAGGATGTAGAAAATACCGAGATTATAGTTTTTTATCCAAGCGAAGGTGTAAGTCCAATGCAAAAATTACAAATGGACTCACAAAAGGGTAAAAATGTTCATGTTTGCGCAATAAAGGGTAATTTTGACGATGCTCAATCGGGTGTTAAAAAAATATTTACTGATGCTAAAATACAAGAAACACTTCTACAAAACGGTATGGAATTTTCCTCAGCAAACTCTATTAACTGGGGCAGATTGGTTCCGCAAATTATTTACTATATTTCGGCATACTGTGATATGCTTTTAAAGGGCGACGATTTGTCACAAGGCTTTAATGTTGTTGTTCCCACAGGTAATTTTGGTAATATTTTAGCGGCTTACTACGCAAAAGAAATGGGTGTGCCAATAAACAAGCTTATTTGCGCCTCAAACGCAAACCGTGTGCTTACCGATTTTATAAACACTGGCATTTATGACCGAAATCGTGATTTTTATACAACAATGTCACCCTCAATGGATATATTAATTTCAAGCAATCTTGAACGTATGCTTTATATTCTTTCAGATGGTAACGATAAATATATTGCTGGGCTGCAAAACAGCCTTGCAACAAGCGGTAAATTTACAGTAAACGATTTCGTTCTTTCAAAATTACAAAGTGTTTTCTATGGCGCTTGCTGTGATGATAACGGTACGCTTGAAACTATTAAAAACACATTCCAAAAATACGGTTATTTGTGCGATACACACACGGCGGTTGCTGTTAACGCTTATGAGCAATATATTAACGATACAGGCGATAATCGCCCAGTGCTTATAGCATCAACAGCTTCACCCTATAAATTTGCTAAAAGCGTTTTATCGGCCCTTTCTAGCGATATTCCTAACAACGAATTTGATACAGTAGATGCGTTATCAGAGCTTACTGGTACAACCGTTCCAGTACCGCTTGCCGAGCTTAAAAATGCAACTGCTCGTTTTAAAGATATTTACGATAAAAATGATATGTATAAGGCAGTTCGTAGCTGTTTAAAAATTAATTAAAAACAAATATCCGACTCATTGCGAGTCGGATATTGTTGCAAGATTACTGTCTTGCTTTAAAGGTGTCACAACAGGTTTCGCTACAGGTACAAGCGGTACGGTTTCCTACCTGAATACTACCTGCCGAACATGAATCGTTTTCGGTGTGGTGTACACAGTTTTTAACACTACACTTAATGCAATTTTCGGTTTTACAAGCTGATGTCATATCCATTTTCTAAACTTCCTTTCTCGGCTGTTAGCCAATTATATTATTTGTTTTTTTTATTATAATATTCAAGGTAGGTGAAACATCTAAAATGAATTTATTTACAATTTCAGACCTGCATTTACCACTTGGCAGTGATAAACCAATGGATATTTTCGGTGGTTGGGACAATTACGTTACAAGGATTAGAAATAATTGGAAAAAATTAATAAATAATGATGACACGGTAGTTATTGGCGGAGATGTTTCATGGGGTATTTCTCTTTTAGAGTCAAAACCAGATTTTGAATTTATAAATGCTTTACCGGGACAAAAAATAATTTTAAAAGGAAATCACGATTACTGGTGGGGAACTACTAACAAAATTAACGAATTTTTGCATGAAAATCATTTTGATTCAATAAGCATTTTGCACAATAACTGCTATTCTGACGGCAGAATTGCTATTTGTGGTACTCGTGGTTGGATATATGACGGAACAGGCGAACATAATCAAAAGGTTATTTTGCGTGAAGCAGGTCGTCTTGAAGCATCTATTAAACTGGCGATAGATACAGGTGTTACACCAATAGTTTTTCTGCATTATCCGCCTGTATACGCAGAATACGTATGCGAAGAAATATTAGATGTTTTAAAAAAATATAATATTGATACGGTTTATTACGGTCATATTCACGGCAAGGGTATTTATAATACAGTAAGTGAATACAGCGGCATTAATTTAAAGCTAACATCTGCAGACGGTGTAAATTTCACCCCCGTTTTTGTTTCAAAATGTGAAAAGTTTGAAAAAGTTTAAATTTTAAATATTTTTGATGCAAATATGTCAGTAAAAAACCTTGATTTTTTCTCAAATTATGGTATAATTATCACAATTTAATATGGAGTCTTATGGACTTTGTACGGAGGTATATAAAAAATGACTTTAAAAGAAACAAAACAGCTTGAAACAAATCGCTATCAGCTTGAAATTGCTATTGATGGCGAACAGTTTCGTGAGGCAATCAAACAGGCTTATCGTAAAGAGGGTAAAAAGATTAATGTTCCCGGCTTTAGAAAGGGTAAAGCACCACTTCACATTATTGAAACCTATTATGGTAGTGAGGTTTTCTTTGAAGACGCATTAAATCTTCTTTATGCTGATGCAGTAGAGGCTGCAATAAATGAATCAGGCCTTAAGGTTATCGACGATAAGATGGATTTTGAACTTGTTTCAATCTCAAAAGAAGAAGGCGCTCAGTTTAAGGTAAGTGTTACTACATACCCTCAAATCGAGCTTGAGGCTTATAAGGGTCTTAAGGCAGAACGTCCTCTTGTTAAGGTTGAGGCGGCTGAAGTTAATGCCGAGATTAAATCTTTACAAGAACGTAACGCACGTATGGTATCTGTTGAAGACAGAGCTGCTAAAAAGGGCGATACAGTGGTAATTGACTTTGAAGGCTTTAAAGATGGCGTTGCATTTGACGGCGGTAAGGCTGAAGGTCACTCACTTGAACTTGGTTCCGGTCAGTTTATTCCCGGCTTTGAAGACCAGATTATCGGCAAGAATATTGGTGATGAATTTGATGTAAATGTTACCTTCCCAGAAGAGTATGGCGCAGAGGAACTTGCAGGCAAGCCTGCTGTATTTAAGGTAAAGCTTCACGAAATTAAACTTCGTGAGCTTCCTACAGCTGACGATGAATTTGCAAAAGATGTAAGCGAATTTGATACACTTAAAGAGCTTAAAGCCGACCTTAAGAAAAAGGCGCTTGAACGCAAGAAAAAGGCAGCTGAAGAGGCAGTTGAAAACATCCTTGTTCAGCAGATCGTTGATGGCATTAAGGGTGAAATCCCCGAGGCAATGTTTACAAACCGTCTTAATCAGTCGGTAGAGGAATTTGGTTATCGTTTGCAGTCACAGGGTATGAACCTTGACTTGTATTTACAGTATACAGGCAGCACCATTGAGCAGTTCCGTGAAACATTCCGTCCACAAGCTGAGATGCAGGTTAAGTATCGTCTTGCTCTTGAAAAGATTGTTGAACTTGAAGGTATTAAGGCAGACAGTGATGCTGTTGACGCAGAATTTGCTAAAATTGCCGAAGGTTATGGCGTAGAGGTTGACAAGGTTAAGGCTGTTATTCCGGCTTCTGAGGTTGAAAAGGACGTAGCAGTAGGCAAGGCTATTGACTTTGTAAAGGCTAATGCTGTTATTACCGATGCTATAGACGAAAAGAAAGAGGCAAAAAAAGCCGCTGCTAAAAAAACAGAAGAATAATCTGTTTATAATTTAAATTTTTAGTTCATACTATTAAGCATTGGAGGTATTTGCTATGGATATGACTTTAATTCCTTATGTTGTTGAACAAACAAGCCGTGGTGAGCGTTCTTATGACATTTTCTCTCGCTTACTCAATGACAGAATTATTATGCTTAACGGTCAGGTTGACGATGCCAGTGCCAGTGTTATTATAGCGCAGCTTTTGTTCCTTGAAGGGCAGGACCCCGATAAAGATATAAGTTTTTATATTAATAGCCCCGGCGGTTCGGTATCGGCAGGTCTTGCTATATATGACACCATGCAATATATTAAATGCGACGTAAGCACAATTTGTATGGGTATGGCGGCATCAATGGGTGCGTTTTTGCTCTCGTCTGGCGCTAAGGGTAAGCGTTTTGCTCTACCTAACAGCGAGATTATGATTCATCAACCCTTGGGTGGCGCACAGGGTCAGGCAAGTGATATTATTATTCATGCTAATCACATTAAGCGCACACGTAGCAACCTCAATAAAATCTTATCTGAAAACACTGGCAAGCCTATTGAAGTTATTGAGCAGGATACAGAGCGCGATAACTTTATGACAGCTGCCGAGGCCGCTGAATACGGTCTTATTGATAAGGTTATTACTAAAAGATAAGAGGTATATTTAATGTCCAAGGATATGGATAAAGAAATACGCTGTTCCTTTTGCGGTAAGACTCAGGATGAGGTTATGCGCCTTGTAGAAGGTCCAGGCGTATATATCTGCGACGGCTGTATAAATTTTTGTTCTTCTTTGCTTTTTGATGATGAAAATGCATACAACCAAAAACGCAAGAGCAAAAAACAATCAGAAAAGGTTTTACCAAAACCGCAAGAAATTAAAGCACTGCTTGATGAATATGTAATTGGGCAGGATGATGCTAAAAAAACTCTTTCTGTAGCGGTATATAACCACTATAAACGTGTTTATAAAAACAAAAATTTAGATGTTGAGCTTGCTAAAAGTAATGTGTTAATGTTAGGCCCTACAGGTGTGGGTAAAACTTTGCTTGCACAAACCTTAGCAAAAATACTTGATGTGCCGATTGCTATAACCGATGCTACTACCTTAACAGAAGCAGGTTATGTTGGCGAAGATGTTGAAAATATACTTTTGCGACTTATTCAGGCTGCTGATTACGACATTGAAAGGGCAGAACACGGCATAATTTACGTTGATGAGATTGATAAAATTTCACGCAAGAGTGAAAATGCATCAATTACACGCGATGTAAGCGGCGAGGGTGTTCAACAGGCACTTCTTAAAATACTTGAGGGTACTGTTTCTAATGTACCACCACAGGGCGGTAGAAAGCATCCTCAGCAAGAATTTATACAAATTGATACCACCAATATATTATTTATTTGCGCGGGTGCGTTTGACGGTATTGATAAGGTTATTGAGCGTCGTATGGGCGGTAGTAGCTTAGGCTTTGGCGCCGATGTTAAATCACCCAAAAGCCTTGAAGCGCAGCAACTTTCAAAACTTGCCACACATCAAGACTTGGTAAAATTTGGTTTAATACCAGAGCTTGTAGGTAGATTACCGGTAATTACAGGTCTTGACTCAATGGATAAGGACACACTTATACGCATTATGACCGAGCCTAAAAATTCTATTGTAAAACAGTATCAGGCGCTTTTTGCGCTTGATAATATCAAGCTTGATTTTGAAAAACAAGCACTTGAAAAAATTGCTGAGCTTACTATAAAAAACAAAACAGGCGCGCGTGGTTTGCGTTCGGTAATTGAAAGCACATTGCAAGACCTTATGTTTGAAATGCCGTCAAATACCGATGTGGCTGAAATTATAATTACAGCCGACACTGTCGATGGTGGTAAACCTAAATTAAAAATGCATAATTCTTAAGTAAAAAAGTCACTGCTTTTAAATAGCAGTGACTTTTTGCGTTATATATTTACAATTTTTGCATCAAGTAGTTCGGCATCTTCTTTTATGTGTGTGATTAAAAGCACAGGTTTGCTTTTGTGTATGAATTCATCTTTTATAATATCTGCTACTATTTTTTTGTTGTAACTATCAAGACCATTAAACGGTTCGTCTAAAATTAATGCATCACCGTTGTAGGTAATAGCACGAACAAGTGCTACACGCCGTTTCATACCGCCGCTTAAAGTAGAGATGCGTTTTTTTCTAATATCGTATAGTCCTAATTTTTTTAAAAGATTATCGGCATAAGGATACTGCTCTTGAGATAAAACCAGTCTCACATTTTTTTGAACATCAAGATTTTCAAGCAATCTGTCTTCTTGAAATACGGATGATATTTTTTTTGGTGCCATAATATTGCCGCTTGTTTGTTTTTCAAGCCCTAAAATCAGTCGCGCTACAGTAGTTTTACCACTGCCTGATGCACCACACAGCTGCACACATTCGTCGTCATTTATTGTAAGGTTAAAATCGTTTAAAACATTTTGTTCGCCATATGAGAAGTAAACGTTTTCAAGTTTAATCATTTGTTTTGCCTCCTTTTAATAGGAATTTAAGCAAAAGCTCAATAATTATACTAAGTACAATTACCGTTAGTGTTACAGCATAAACTTCATCATAATTAACGTTACCTTTACTATGCCATAATAATGTACCGAGTGATATGTCTGGGAGGCATATAACCTCTGCTGCTACACCCGATTTCCACGCAAGACCAAGAGCGTTTACACAAGCCGTAAGCAGTGCGGGTATAATGTGCGGTAATTTTACCCTTGTAAGTTTTTTTGTGTTTGATAAATTAAACACTTGTGCCATTTCTAAAAGCTGTACATCGGTGTTTTTTAGGCCATCATGTACAGTCTGCCAGATAAGCGGCATTACCATCAAGCAAACAATTAAAATTGGTAGTGTGGCGCTATTAAAAAACAAATACATTAAAATTATAATTGCCACAACGGGTACCGCGCGAATGATTTTTAGTACAGGGGACAGAAGCGAAAATAGAATGTTTGAAATATGTGTAAATATTCCAAGCATAAATCCCAAGAATGTGCCAGATAAAAATCCAATAAAAATTCTTACAAGGGTAAGGGAGGTTGCTTTTATAAAAGGGGCAGTAAAGGCAATTTCAGTCCATTTTTTTAATACAGTAAATGGACTTGGTAGTATTAGCAACAAAAGTTCGTTGTTGCGACTTACAAGACGGGAAGCGGCCTCCCAAAAAAGTATCCAGAAGGTCGCTACACATATTCCTTTTATTATGTTTTTAAAAAAATTTGTTTTAGTCTGCTTTATAGTAGAGATCATCTGCTGGTAATTTACCTCCAATAGATGTTTGGTCGGCATTAAATAGAACATTTAAATAACCGTTAACATTGTTTTTCATATCTTCACCTGTTACATAGCAAAGATTGCAGGTAGGGATTGCTTTTTTAGCAATAACATCGCTAGCTGTGATTTTATAGGTTGCGCAGTGTGTTGCGGCTTCATCGATATTTGTGGTCGCAAATTTAATTGACGCTTCATATTCTTCAAGAAATTTTTCAACGGCTGTAGGATTTGCTTGGGTATAACTGTCAAGCGCGATAACACAACCCATCATAAGAGAACTATCAGATACTTTTGACCATTCATCATTAATGCTTAGCACGCGTTTGAGCTCTTGATTTTTTACCATAACAGTGGTAGCGGCAGGTTCTGGTGCCATTGCAATTTCAGCCTCTCCGCTTATAAGCTTGGCAACCAAATCTTCGCTTGATACAAAATTAATGGTTACATCGGTTTCGGGGTTGATGTCATTTTCAGATAGTATATATTTTAAAATAAATTCGGGATTTTGACCCTTGCCTGTTGAGTAGATGGTTTTACCCTTAAGGTCAGAAATTGATTTAATTGTGTCGCCTTTTTCAAGAATAGAAAGTACGCCGTAGGTATTAACCGCAAGCATACGAACCTTGCCCTCAGACTTATTGTAAAGTGTTGCGGCAACATTAGTTGGTACTGAGGCTATGTTGATTTCACCCTTTAAAAACTTACCTGTAATATCGGTTGCTGCGCTTGCTACGGTAAAGTTGTAGTTGTTTGCGGTAAGTTTTGCATCGTTGTCGGCCATAAGCTTTGCCATACCAATGCCTGTAGGGCCAGTCATACAAGCCACTGACATATCGACTGCGGTGTAGGGGGGTTCGCTTGAAGTGTCGGGTGCTGATGATGTTGTATCATTAACGCCGCAGGCAGCAAGTGAAAATGTAAGAGCTAATGTTAAGAGAATTGCTAGTAGTTTTTTCATTTTTATCACCTTATTTATTAATTTTAAAGCTGTGACCGTTACGGTTTATAAGTCCTTTTAATTCAAGTGAAGAAATATCACGGTAGATGCTTGTTCTTCCAACATTAAGACGACGCGAGAGTTCTGCAATACCAAAATTTAAATTGACATTTCCGTCGCCGTCTGACTGTGATAGAAGGTACTCATAAAGTCGTTCTTCGGTAGATTTTGCGGTAAAGGCATCAAGCTTGCGATTTAAAAAGCGTATTTTATCACTTAAATACTCAATATAGTTTATGGATATTTGAGGATACAGCTTTAAAATATTTACAAACATTTCTTCACTTATATACAAAACAGAGCACGGCCCGTTTGCAATAATGCTGCTCATACCGTCTTTCCAACTGCCAAATACACTTGCTGCGCCAAAAAGTTCACTGCTTGACATAGTGCGTACTGTAATACTGTCACCAATATCATTAAGCCGCTTGACCGTTGCTGAACCCGACGCGACAATACCGAGCATACCGCTACGATAAATTTCATCACCCTTTGAAAAAAATTGGGGACTGCCCAGTAGGGAAAGTACAGCTTTTTTTTCATCAATTGAAAGTCCTTCAAACAAAAAACAGTTAATCGGTCACACCTCCTTTATAAATGTGTTCCAAATAGAACACTTTGATTATATTATACACAATAAAAAGAAAAAAGCAAGATGCAAAATACATCTTGCTATAAATTATCTATTAAAAATATTTCCACTCTCACAGTCAATACCTACTATAAGCGGAAAATCACGAAATTCAAGCTGTTTTACCGATTCGCATCCTAAATCGTCAAATGCAATCACACGGCTTGATACAATGCTTTGTGCCGCTAATGCGCCTGCGCCACCAATAGCACATAGGTAAACTGCTTTGTTTCTTATAATAGCATCAATTACGGTTTGGTTTCGTTCGCCTTTACCAATAGTAGCGGTAAGACCCATATCGTAAAGCTGCGGTGCATATGTGTCCATTCGTGAAGAGGTTGTGGGTCCGCAGCTACCTATAGCCAAACCCTCTGGCGTGGGGGTAGGACCTGCATAATATATAACCGCATTTTCAATTTTATAAGGAAGAGTAGTGCCGTTTTGTATGTATTCGAAAATGCGTTTATGTGCGGCATCACGGCTGGTAAAAACTGTGCCACTTAAATAAACCTTATCACCAACACGCAGTCTTTCGCAGTATGATTTTAGTTCTGATGCGTTTATATAGTATTCGTTCATTTGTTTACATCGGCCAATAGATTTTCAAATTGCTCGGCAAGCTCGCGGTTATCGGTGTTTTTGGTACTTACTTGCTCGCGCGCTGTGGCAAGTGATGTAACAAGAGAGTCAACCTTTGTTACAAAATCGTTTGAGGTCTGCATAATCTCTGCTTTAAGAGCTGCAAGCTGTTCGTGGGCATTATCAATAGAGTGAAGATTTTTTTCTACCTCACGGTTTGCAATGTCGCGGTTTTGGGCAGAGTTTTGCATAATTGACTTAGCATTTGCCTGTGCCACAAGATATAGTTTACCAATATTTTGTGAAAGGCGTTCAATTTCGTCATATTTGTCGGTATATTCTTTAAGCTGTGCTTCAACCACCGCTTTTGCGGCCTTAACATCTTCAAGCTGCGCGTTAACGTTAGCAATGGTGCTATCAAGGCTGTCAATTTTTTGATTTAATTCATTTTCTTTTGCCGAGAATTTTTTGTGTGATTCTTCGATGTAACCAATTACATCATCGCAGTTAAAACCAAAAAGACTTTTTCTAAAACCAACTGACATTTTATTCATCCCTTTATTTTAAAAATCCATACACAAACATTATAGCAGATATTTTCTAGTTTTACAAGAAAAACATCTGCTATATTTTTAATAATTAAACTCGTTATCAATATCAAGTGTTGCAAAATAATCATTCATACTTTGAGCGCGACGTATAAGCTGAACATTGCCGTCAGGCTTTAGCATAAGTTCGGCACAGCGTAGCTTACCGTTATAGTTGTATCCCATTGAGTGACCATGCGCACCTGCATCGTGAATGGTAAGGAAATCGCCAATATCTATCTGCGGCAGTTCACGCTCAACTGCAAATTTATCGTTGTTTTCGCATAGCGAACCTACTACATCAAATTTACCAACTGCTTTTTCGTTTTCTTTACCCATAACGGTAATATGATGATATGCGCCGTACATTGCAGGTCGCATAAGATCACAGCAGCTTGCATCCACGCCAATGTATTCTTTATAAATGTGCTTGTAGTGAAGCGCTTTGGTTACAAGGTAGCCGTAAGGACCGGTTATGTAACGACCCATTTCGGTAAATAGTGCGATTTCAAGTCCGGATGGGGTTACATATTCTTCATACACCTTACGAACATTTTCGCCAATAGCGAATATATCAACAGGCTCTTCGGTGGGCTTATAAGGTATACCTATACCGCCTGAAAGGTCTATAAACTCAACGTTTATATCAAGCTTTTCTTTAATTTCCAAGGCAAACTTAAAAAGCTTTTTAGCAAGACGCGGGTAGTATTCTTCAACCAGTGAGCAGCTGGCAAGCATTGAATGAATACCAAAGTGCTTAACTCCCTTGGATTTAAGAATTGCAAAAGCTTCAAGTATTTGCTCGTGTGTCATACCAAATTTGGTATCGTGTAAATGCCCCATAATATCATTTGTTATATTAAATTTACCTGGGTTATAACGGCAACAAACGGTATCGGGTAGTGGCGCAATTCTTTCAAGAAAATCAATGTGTGTAATATCGTCAAGATTTATAATAGCGCCACACTCAAGTGCTGCTTTATATTCCTCAACTGTAGTTTCGTTAGAGGTAAAAATAATATTTTTGCCACTAATACCGCTTTTTTGTGATAGTACAAGCTCGGGTATTGAGGCACAGTCGGTACCGCAACCAAGCTTGTTTAAAAGACGCAAAATAGCAGGTGTGGGGGTTGCCTTTACAGCGAAATATTCTTTAAAACCCTTGTTCCAAGAAAAGGCCTTGTATAAATCGGTGACGCATTTTGTTATACCCGCCTCATCATAAACATAAAAAGGAGTAGGGTAGCTTTGCGACCAAGTCTCAATATTTTCTTTGGTAAAAGGAACAGTTTTCATAAAATTACACCACTTTTATTACAAAAATAACATTACGATTTTACACAAAAAATCAATATGTGTCAAGTGTTGTGAACAATTTTTAAAATTTTTAATATTTATATTGATTTTTGAAAATAATACCAGTATAATATAAACGGCAAAAATTTGTATTATTTTGTAAGGAGAATTATAGATGACCACTAACAAAACAGTATTAAAATGGCTTGATGAGATGAAAGAGTTACTCACACCAGACCAAGTTGTTTGGATTGACGGTAGCCAAGAGCAAATTGAAGCACTTCGTGCAGAAGCTTGTGAAATCGGTGAATTGCATAAACTTAACCAAGATAAGCTTCCAGGTTGCTACTTGCATCGTACTAACCCTAACGACGTTGCTCGTGTAGAGGACAGAACCTTTATCTGCACAACTACTAAAGAAGAAGCAGGTCCTACAAACAACTGGTGTGACCCTGCCGAAATGTATAAAAAGCTCTATGACATCGCTCGTGGTAGCTACAAGGGTAAGACAATGTACGTTATCCCATATTCAATGGGTCCAATCGGCTCTCCAATCGCTAAGGTTGGTATCGAGGTTACCGATTCTATCTACGTTGTTCTTAACATGGTTATTATGACTCGTGTAAGCCCCAAGGTGCTTGAAGTATTAGGCGACAGCAATGACTGGGTACGCGGTCTCCATTCACGTTGTGACGTTGATCCTGAAAAGAGATATATCTGCCACTTCCCACAAGATAACACAATTATCTCTGTTAACTCAGGTTACGGTGGTAACGTTCTTCTTGGTAAAAAGTGCTTTGCGCTTCGTATAGCTTCTTACCAAGGTTGGAAAGAAGGCTGGATGGCTGAGCATATGCTTATCTTAGGTCTCGAGAATCCACAGGGCGAAGTTCGTTATATCGCTGCCGCATTCCCATCAGCTTGCGGTAAAACTAACCTTGCTATGCTTATTCCACCTGAATATTTGCGTGAAAAGGGCTACAAAATTTGGACAGTTGGTGACGATATTGCTTGGATGAAGATAGGTCCCGACGGCAGACTCTACGCTATCAACCCAGAAAACGGTTTCTTTGGCGTTGCCCCCGGTACTAACGTTCATTCTAACTTTAATGCTCTTGAGTCTACTAAGAAGAATACAATCTTTACAAACGTTTGTCTTAACCTTGATGACAACACTGTTTGGTGGGAAGGTCTTGACAAGAATCCACCCGAAAATGCTCTTGAGTGGAAGGGTAATGCTTGGAATCCTTCAATGTTTGTTAAGGCTGACAAGTCAACATATGCTGCTCATCCTAACTCACGTTTTACAGCTCCTGCTGAAAACTGCCCATGCATTTCTGACGAATTTAACAAGGGCGAGGGTGTGCCGATTTCTGCAATTGTATTTAAGTCGGATCGTAGCCATGTCGTTCTGTGAGCCAAGGAGTTG
>JAZNSJ010000069.1:0-3210 GCA_045591155.1 Acutalibacteraceae bacterium
ACCATGATTTCTGCACCTACGGTTAATAATGTTATTACCGATGGTGTTGCAACCATTACAGGCATAGGTACTGCCGACGAGGCAAAGGACCTTGCCGATAAAATAAATGCCGGTTCACTTCCCTTTGCGCTTACGGTTGACGAAAGTAAGCTACAAATTATATCCCCATCTCTTGGCTCTGACGCGCTTAATGTTATGCTTATAGCAGGCGCTATAGCATTTGCAATTGTATGTATTATAATGATTGCCCGCTACCGCATAAACGGCGTTGTAGCCGCAATTGCTCTTTTAGGTCAGTTAGCGGGAAGTATTGCTTGCATATCAGGCTTTTTCCCAGCAGCCGCAAGCTTTACGCTTACAATACCCGGTATTGCAGGTATTATACTTTCAATCGGTGTTGGTGTTGACTGTAACGTAATTGCAGCCGAGCGTATTCGCGACGAATTTAATCGTGGCAAACCGCTTGACGCGGCAATTAATTCAGGCTTTAAAAACAGCCTTTCAGCAATTATTGACGGTAACGTTACCATCGTTATTGTAGCTATTGTACTTATGGGTGCATTCGGTTCACCCGACAGCTTCCTTGCTAAAGTTTTCTCACCTGTTATGTCGCTATTTGGTACTTCAATAACAGGCTCTATCTACTCATTCGGTTATACACTACTTATAGGCGTTATATTCAATCTTATTATGGGCGTTCTTGCTTCCAAGTATATGGTTAAGAGTATATCTCAACTCAAATGCATGAGAAATCCTGCCCTTTACGGAGGTAAGAAAAATGGCTAATAAAACAATTAACGCTAAAAAATGGTTTAAAGTTTCGGTTATTGCTTATGCAATTTTAATTGTTGTAGGAATTATAATGACCGTAGTTTTTGGCCCCAAGTTTGACATTAACTTTAGCGGCGGTACAAAAATTTCTTACTCATATACAGGCGATATTGCCGAAAAAGATTTTAAAAACGCTGTTGCATCTGTGCTTGATAAAGAATTTTCTGTAAGCCAGAACACATCTCTTGCAGGCGACGTTAACTCTTACGCAATTACCCTTGCTGGTAAGGATTCAGTTTCGGCTGAAGTTCAAGAAAAAATTACCGCTACTGTGCAGGAAAAATTTAAGGACAACAAGGTTTCACTTTACGATTCTAACTCAGTAAGCCCTACAGTTGCAGGTAGCTTCTTTGTTAAAAGCTTGGTAGCAGTGCTTATAACCGCTGTTCTTGTAGTTATTTATGTAGGTATTCGTTTTAGAAAAATAGGTGGCATATCGGCATCGCTTACCGCATTTTGCGCACTAATTCTCGACCTACTTACTGCGTTCTTTATTTGTGTAATTTTCAGACTGCCTATAGATATGAACTTTATGGCGGTGGTTCTTACCATACTTGGTTATTCACTTAACGATACCATAGTTATTTATGACCGTGTTCGTGAAAACAAGCGTATGTATCCAAATATGCCGCTTTCGGAAAATATGGACAAAAGTGTTAGCGACACACTTGTTCGTAACATTGTTACAACCGTTACCACAGTTTGCGCAGTGCTTACAATAGTTGTAGTATCTGAAGTTTTTGGTCTTACAACACTTCGTTCATTTGCAATTCCTATGGCATTTGGTTTGGTGTCAGGTTGCTTCTCATCGCTCTTTGTATCAGGTCCGTTATGGGTTATATATAAAGAAAGAAAAACAAAATAATTTTTTAAAATTATAACTTATCCCCCGTAAAAACGGGGGATTTTTATTTTACCAGTTGCCCATTACTGTATATAGGCGGTTGGTCTTGAGACCCTTCAAGGCTTGACAACCACTCGGTTGTAAAGCCTTGCGGATTAGACTGATTAAACCTTATAACCCTACCGCCTCGACATACAGTGTCGCTATAACACCCTGTAGAAAGCTTGCCTGTAAACCCTAGCAACACACCTTTGTATGAACCTATAAAATTATTGCGATGGTTATGACCAAAAATTATCGCCTTTATATCGCCCTTTTGCAAAATAGCCTCAAACATTTTATTATCCCGTTCTATACTGGATGTATGAACATTTATTTTATCTATTTTTTGACCGTTTTGGGTGGTATAGCCTTTTAGATTAAATTTAATCTCGTTTGCCATGCCGTATATAGTACTGCCACCACCATAATACATTTCAAGTGTTTGTGGCAATGGTATGTGCATACACAAAACCGAGGTTACCGTAGCGCCAGCCGTGCGTTTTAATATATCCGATTGCGTTTTGTACCAATTTATTTGTGATATAGTAAGTCCCTCATAACCGTTATCGTCTTTTGTGCCGCTATCCATTCCATATATTGCAAAAACAATATTTTGGCCATTATTTGAAAAAATTGGCAGCACATAATTCATAGGACGCGATGCCTCATAGCTTTCATCGGCAGCATCTACAACATCATTAAGACAGTAGTCGTAGCTTTTATACATTTTGTAATACTCGTATTCAAAAGGGTCATGATTACCGTTTGTGGTGGACCAATATATTTTTCTTCTTTCAAGTGGAGATACAAACATATTCCACATATCAACAGGTATTTTATTATAGGAATTCATATCTCCGTTTATAAGAACAAAGTCTGGTTTCGCCCTTTTTATCAGTGTTTCAAGCTCATCACGCGCCTCGATCCATTGCAACTGAGTATCACATTGCGGGTCAGATACCATAAGTATTACAAAATTTCCATTTTTATCACACGTGAGTTTTTTAGTATTTTCACTTTTTACAACCAGCGACAGCGTTATGCTAAAAACTAAAACAATCAGTGCCGCTGCTGACAATATTTTTTTCATTTTCTCACCTATATAAATTCTTACATAAATAACATAACCTGAACTTGAATTTACATAATAAGAAAATGCTGTAAAAACTCTATTATATTTTTATTGAAAAAATAAACATAATGAGGTATAATATAAAATTGAAATTAAGAAACTCGAGGAGATTTAAAATATTATGAAGCTTGGTATGGTGGGGTTGCCAAACGTTGGTAAATCAACCCTTTTTAACGCAATAACCCACGCCGGAGCGCAAGCGGCTAACTTTCCGTTCTGTACGATTGAACCGAACGTTGGCGTTGTTGCCGTGCCAGACGAAAGGCTTGATAACCTTGCAAAATTATATAGTAGCAAAAAAATAACCCCCGCGGTTATAGAATTCGATGATATTGCAGGGCTTGTAAAGGGTGCGTCTAAG
>JAZNSJ010000070.1:0-3486 GCA_045591155.1 Acutalibacteraceae bacterium
TTTGTGAAAAATTTATATTTGTTTATATGGATTGCAAAAAACAACGATTGGCTATACACCAATCGTTGTTTTTATAATTATTCTTCTATTTCTTTAGGCCATATTTTTTCGCGAAAAATTATTACAAGAGTTACACCTGTACCTAAAATAACAACAGCTGCAACTATAACAATCCACCACCAAGCAAAACCGCTCTTTTCGGGTGTTTTAGTATCAGCACTTGTATCCTGCTCATTATCTTCGGCATTATTTGTATCCGCACCAATTGTATTTATTAAACCACAAACAGTGCAAGTGCCGTTTTCATCAAAGGTATGCTCTATATCTTGCCCAATTTCTCTTGACTTGCTACATATATCACACTCGGTGTCACAATCACCAGCATATGTATGCCCTGTAGCTGGAATACTTTTGTGACCGCTAATGTATCTCTTACAGTCGGGGCAATATTTACCCTCGGTATAGCCCTCTGTTTCACATCTTGGCTCTTCTGCCGCTATCTTGTTTGCACCCGCATGGCTACAGGTGTTTGAGCCTGTTGTAGAATTGCCCTGTGTGTTGGTTTGATTATTTGTTTGTGAATTACCTTGTGTATTATTGGGGGTACTATTTTGAGTGCTATTTTGGGTATTATTTTGAGTGTTGTTTTGATTATTATTCTGCGTATCGTTTTGATTATTGTTATCTGGAGTAGGTGTTGGTGTAGGAGTTGTGCCGTTCTTTGCATTACCGGATGGTGTTGTATAATCACTTGGTACCTGCTCACCAAACAAAATAAATGCAAGTTCGGGATAATCTACAAATACATTTCTGGTACCTGTAATTGACTCTACCGAGTCATTACGACCAAGCTCCCACGTATCAACAGGGTCGGCTTCGATCCATTCAAGTAAAACATCTCTACTTTGCATAACGCCTGATGAACCCCACATATAACTTGTATTACCCCAACGAACATATACATAAAGAATAATTCGCGCACAATCACCGCGTAAGTCATAATTACCGTTAGCAAAATTATTAGGGTTAAAATAACTTCCATTAGTTACAGTGCCATACGCTTTATTGTTGCGACTTGAATTTTCGCTGATTGCGGTAGGACGCAAACTCATAATATCTGTAGCTTCATTAACATCCCCATTATTTACCTTTTTATAAGCAGTCTTGCTCTTGGGCCAAGTATGCTCCCGATTCCATGTTGACCCAGTATCCCATTCGGGGCCAATTGATGCACCGGAATAAAAAGACGAAATAGCCTTACTAGTCTTTCCGCTATTTTGACAATCAGTATATTGATACAAATCACGGGTTGCACCGTAACTTGTACTATAGGTATGATTTCTCTTCATCAAATTTTGTAGTTCTTTATATAGTGAGCTAGACGGAACTTGGCTTGTATTAATGCTACCTGCAAGCGCAGAAAAGTTTGCATATGTAGTATTATTCTTATTGTAAAATGCTTCTGCCTTAGGTGATAAAAATGTAGCATCTTCTTCACGGGTTCCCCAGTTGTATATGTATTTACCCGAAGTAACATAATCAACATTAGCGGCTTGTGCAGGCATATTTATACCAAATACAATACCAAAGCACAATACAAATGATAAAATTATGCTAATAGAGCGTTTTGTAAAAATTTTCATTTTAAAATCCCCTTTAATTTATACAATAACCTACTTAACACAGCATATCACATTTTCATTTTATATGCAACAAATATTTACAATTTAATCACAATCATTATCTTTACTTTTTATCGTCATTAGGTTATACTGTTTTTAAACGGAGGTGCAATTATGGCACAAAAAAAAGAAAGTGACACCCTGCGTCAACGCAGGCTCGCCCAACAAGAATTTTTGCGTCTTAAAAAAATGCAGCAAGGCGAATTAGATGCGGGTCCCAAGCCTAGTGAGCTTACGGCGCCACTTACATTTAGTGAAAAATTAAAGAATATATGGTATCATGATAAATTTGCTTTGTCGGTTATTGCAATAATTATAATTGCTATTACCCTACTTTGCGTACAATGCGCCACCAAAACCGTGTATGATGCCACAGTAATTGTATTTACGCATACAATTACCGGCGAGCCCAATTGTAAAAAAATGGGTGAATACTTGTCTCCTTTTTGCCCCGATATAAACGGTGACGGTGAAATTAATATAAACGTTGTTAATTGCTCTATAAACGAAAATGATAAAAGCGACTACAGCTACACCAATCGTTCAAAGGCGCAGTCCTTGCTTGCCACTGACGCAAGCGCACTGCTTTTTATAACCGATGACGACTCGTACAACTATCTTATGAGCCTATCAAAAAATATTTCTCTTTTTGAGGACGAGCCAATAGAATTTAACGAGGATTTTTATGAGTTTTGTGTTGACCCGAGTGGTTTTTATGAAACGCCCGATAACCTGCAAATTTCTTGTCGTACAATAAAAGGTGCTGCTATAGAAGATGATAAAAATATTGATAAGTATTATGCTCAAGCACAAGCAATACTTGACGGATTAAAAAACCAATAAATGCAAATATAAATCCCCTGCAATTTTAAGTTGCAGGGGATTTTTTTATATTTTAATATTTACAAGATGTGAAATACCAGGTATTGTTTCACCTTGAAGTGAAGATGTTGGTGACATAAGCGCGCCTGTTGACATAAATAAAATATTGTTAAAATCACCAGATTCAAAGCGATGCATTACAAAAGAATTAAGCACCGCCGCGCTACAGCCACATCCCGAACCACCTGAATGAACATCCTGTGTTTCACGGTCAAAAATAATAAGACCGCAGTCACTGTGACGACAGCGTATATCAATTCCATCGTTCTCGAGTAATTCATAAAGTAAATCGGTGCCCACTTTTCCAAGGTCACCTGTTATTACCAAATCATAATCGTGAAGCGTTGTGTTTGTATCCTGTAAAAAATGCTTAATGGTAGATGCCGCAGATGGTGCCATAGCAGCACCCATATTGTTAGTATCGGTTACACCCAAATCTTCTATTTCACCAAAGCATACAGCATTTATATATGGCTTACCATCGTGCTTTTCACCCGATAAAACAGTAGCACCTGAACCTGTTACAGTCCACTGAGCTGTTTGTGGGCGCACGGCTCCATATTCAAGTGGAAAGCGATATTGCCTTTCTGCTGAGCAAAAATGTGAAGATGTTACCGCCGCTGCTATATTGGCAGCGCCGCTGTCTACCATAATCGATGCAAGCGAAAGCCCAAGTGTCATTGTAGAACACGCGCCGTAAAGACCTATAAGCGGTATACCCTTTGCACGATGTCCAAAGTACGAGCCGATACACTGATTAAGTAAATCGCCTGCAAAAAGCATATTAATATCATTTTCGTTCACATTTGCTTTTCGCATAGCTGTTTCGAGCGCGATTTTTTGTAACAAGCTTTCTGCCTTTTCATAAGTCGGAGGCCAAGCCGGTCTTAGGAAAGACAAAATATCTCTCCAACTCCTTGGG
>JAZNSJ010000071.1:0-4463 GCA_045591155.1 Acutalibacteraceae bacterium
TTATTAAAAATCTTTCAAAGGGTTATCGCCAGCGTGTTGGCTTTGCGCAAGCGCTTATAGGCAACCCCGACGTGCTAATACTTGACGAGCCTACGGTTGGTCTTGACCCACAACAGATTATTGAAATACGTAATCTTATTACAAGGCTTGGTAAAAACCACACAATTATTTTATCGTCACACATTCTTTCAGAAATTCAGGCAGTGTGCGACCGTATTATAATTATAAACTATGGTGAAATTATTGCCGATGACCTACAAGACAACCTGTCACAAAAGCTTTCAACCGACCATTCACTTGTAGCGCGTGTTATTTGTGACGAACGTGATATGCTTACCGCGCTAAAAACCGTTAAGGGCGTAAAAGACGTTACACTGCTTGGTAAAAAAGAAAGTGGTGCTTATGACTTTGAAATTATACCCGAAGAGGGCGCCGATGTGCGCGCAGGTGTTTCGGGCAGAATTGCCGAACGTAAAAAGCAGCTGTTATCACTTACAAGCAACCGACTCACCCTTGAGCAGATATTCTTAAAGCTTACACAAGCGCCAAATAATGACGAGGCAAGAAAAATGCTTGGTCTTGATGATGTCCAAACTGTAAAAGATAAAGATGAATTAGATTTTACTGTTGAAATACCCCAAGAAAATACCGAGATTAAGGAGGATGAAGAATAATGTTAGCTGTATTTAAACGCGAATTCAAATCATATTTTGCTAATCCGTTAGGCTTTATAATCCTTGCGGCATTCTACTTCTTTTTAGGTTATATGTTTGTAGGCTATTACGGTATGGGCGCACCCTATGTAGAGTATGTAGTAACAGGCGTAGCCACCATATTGCTTATGATTATGCCTGTTATAACAATGCGCCTTTTTAGTGACGAACGACGCACTAAAACCGACCAAGTGCTCTTTACCGCGCCTGTTAAGCTTATAAGCATTGTTTTGGGCAAATTTTTTGCGGCTCTTGCGCTTTACGCCTTGGGCTTTGCGCCTACAATAGTTTACCAGATAATTGTTTTATCTTACGTGTCGGTAAATGTTTTTTATTACATTTACGCGCTTATAGGCATAATGCTTTTTGGCGCGGCGCTTATCTCGGTAGGTATGTTTATTTCTTCACTTACCGAAAGCCCCATTATTTCAATTATATTCACACTTGTGGCAAACATATTTATTATGCTTTCGGGCGGACTTGCAGGTTCTATCTCAATACCCGCAGCAGATGTATGGTACGAAAAGATATGGGCATTTATTGTGAGTATGTTTATAAAGTTTTTAAATGGTATGGACTTTGCAGGTGTGCTTGACAGCTTTGCAAATCAATCGCTTGCAGTAAAAGATGTTGTATTCTTTGTAAGTATTGCCGCAGCATTTATATTCTTAACCGAGCGTTCGCTCGAAAAGAGAAGATGGTCATAAGGAGGTAGAAAATTATGGAAAACAATAACCAAAACATAGAAATAATTGAAACCTCTGATACCATAGAGGAAGTAAACGAAAACAAATTTAAAGGTGTACTTTCTTGCATAGGCTCTTTCTTTAAAAAGTTTAAGAGCGACAAAATTAAAAACGAAGCGCTATTTCGCCGCGGCGGATATTCTTTGGCAATTACCGCTATTGTGCTTGTTGGCGTTATAATTTTTAACTGGCTTGTATCTTCACTTGCAAACCGCTTTAATCTTGAATTTGATATGACAAGTGATAAAAAGAATTCTATTAGTGAAGAAAATATTGAATACATTGAAAATCTTGATGCCGATGTAAATATCACAATTTGCGGCACAAAAGAAGATTACACCCAATATATGACCTACTATGCGCAAAACCAATACGGTGTTACTATTTCTTCAAGCTCAGAAACCGAGTATTTTGACCAAACGGTTAATCTTGTTGCAAAATATAACGATTACAACGATAGAATAGTTATAAAGTACGTAGACCCACAGTCTACTGAATTTACCGCAATTACCACCACCTATTCATCCTATCCTTTAGCTTACGGTGATATAATTGTAACAAGTAGTGCAGGCGGTAAGGAACGTGTAAAGGTTTTAAAATTTAATGACATATATGTTACAAGCAGCAGCTCCCAGTCATCATATTACCAATCCTCCACACTTTCAGCAAACAAGCTTGAAACCGCTCTTACCAGTGCAATTGCATACGTTACAAGCGCCGACAGTAAAAAGGTGGCTGTAATTTCTGGTCATAGCGGCAACAACTACACCGACGCATACAAAGAGCTACTTACAGCCAACAACTATGACATAACAGAGATTTCAGATAAGCTTATTACCAACATTTCAGGCGAGTACGATGCTATAATTATTTCGGCTCCATCAATTGACTTTATTGGAAGTGAGCTTGATGTAATAGGCAACTTCCTTGAAAATGGCGGTAAGCTTGGTAAAGGTCTTATATTCTTTGCCGATGCTACCTGCCCTGCGCTACCAAACTTCTATTCCTTCTTAAAACAATGGGGTATTGAGGTTGGCGAAGGTGTGCTTTTTGAAACCGACAGCAACAACCATATGCAAGGTGAACCCTCTACTATGGGTGTTTACCCAGCAGAGATTGAAGACGATATTATAGAAAAGGTTAATATGGCTATTGCAAACTATATTGTACCAATGAATGTTTGCGAGTCTGCCTCTACAAAAATAACCTCTACCGCTTTAATGCAAACCCTTAACTCTACCGTTGTGGCACCTATTGGCGCGGCAAGCAACTGGGCTGACTATACCGATGCTGATAAAAAACAGCACGACTGTGTTATTCAAGCGGTTAAGAGTGATTACGACAGCGAAAACAACCACCTTACAAGCTATATTATGGCATTTTCAAGCGTTGAGTTTGTTCAGTCAACATGGGCTTCATACAGCAACCTTTCTAACCAAGATATTGTTATGTCTTGTACCGACCGCGCCGCTCATGTAGGCGATACCTCTATGACCTTTACTTCAAAGGTTATAACCAACCAAAGCTTTGCTTCATCGGTCAATGAAAATAGTATTAAGCTTGTAACAATTGTATTTATGTTTGTAATACCGATTGCTGTAATTGCCGCAGGTATTATAGTATTTGTAAGGAGAAGAAACGCACGATGAGTGATTTTTTCGAAAAAGACCAAAACGAATTAGAATCTGCCGCCGCTGACACTACAGTCAGCGAGGCAGAAAATATACCCGAAGAAGACAGCACAGTGTTTTCTGCCCCTGTAGAGCATAAAAAAAAGGCGGTTAAAAACGGTGGTAAAAAAAGATTAACCTCTATAATTGCTGCTTGTGTTGCCGTTGCTGTATTGCTTGGCGGAACTATTGCAATTATAAAGCTTATACCCGAAATGGCGGGTGACGAAACCGTAGGCTCGGTTTTTGAAGATATTGCAGTGGTTGATGCTGATTCTACCAAGTTTACAGCCGTTACCATAACAAATAAAAACGGTGAATTTAAGTTTGTAACGCAACAAATAACTGCTACAAATGATGCAGGAGAAACCGAAACTGATACCTATTGGACAGTAGAAGGTATTGATATTTCAAAGCTAAGCACCACAACAACAAACACCATAATATCATCAGCGGCAGATATTACCGCTACACGCGAAATTGACACAAAAACACCGTCTGAATGTGGATTAAATAGTCCTAGGTTTAAAATCTCGGTTACTTCTGACACTAATGACCCTTACACCGTTTTAGTAGGTGATACATCTCCCGATGGTCTTGGCTCTTATATGATGCTTGAAGGCAGTGATAAAATCTATGTTGCTCCCGATTCTGAATTTAGTGACTTTGATTTTGCATTGCTTGACCTTTCGGATAAAACATCTATACCAGTTACCACATTCTTAACCGATACATCTGCCAATAAGTCAGGTGATGGTACATATGCGTACTTTGATTCATTAACATTATCGGGTAAGCTTTTCCCAGAGACTATTACTATAGTTAATAATAAAGAACAAAGCGACTCTGCCGCATTGTTACCCTATATTATAACAACACCAACCCGTAGATACGCAAATCAAGAAAATCTTACCTCGCTTATAACAATGTTCTCTACGGAAATTGCTGTTGCAGGCAACTATGCGCTTGAGGTTACCGATGAAACAATTAAGCTGTTAGGTCTTGATAATCCTGATGCAGTTGTAACAATGACAATTAACGGAGAAGCTCGCAGCTTTAAGATTACCAAGATAGACGATAGTAGCTGCGCAGTAATTTACGACGGCGCACCAATGATACGTAAAGTGTATGTAGAAAACTTTGCTTTTCTTTCGCTTAAAACCGAAGACCTGTATTATAAAAACCTGTTTATGAATTCTATAAACGACATTAAGGGTTTGAAGCTTAAGGATGGCGACGGTGAAGTTAAGTTTGACATTTCATACGAGCAGGATGAAAACTCTAACAAAACCTATCATATTTTAGCAAACGGCAAAGAAATAGAAGCAAAAACC
>JAZNSJ010000072.1:0-3445 GCA_045591155.1 Acutalibacteraceae bacterium
CGCGCGGTTGACCCAAAAATAAAGGCGCCTTTTGCCAATCGCTTGTTCAGCATTACAAACGCCGAGGCGATAAACAGCGGTAATGCAGATATATCTACACTTGGTGTTACGGCGTTGGATGAAACCACCCTTACAATAACTCTGTGCCGAGAGGATAACGATTTTTTAAAAACGCTTACAACATCGGTTTGTATGCCTTGTAATGAGGAGTTTTTTGAAAACAGTATTGGTAAATACGGACTCGATGCCGAATGTATAATTTCTAATGGTAGTTACAGACTTACTAAGTGGAACAAAGAGGATTTCGGCATAAGGCTTTATAAAAATGAAGAGTACAAGGGTATATTCGATGCTCAAAATGCAGCGGTTTTTATAAGCTGTGTAGCCGATGAAAAACAGGTTACGCGACTTACCGATGGTCAAAGTGATATGGCGTTTGTAAATGGTAATGAGTTAAATGCCGTAGAAAATGCGGGTATTGTTACACAAAATGTACAAAATACCTGTTGGATTTTAACAATAAGTAAAGATTTTTCAAGCGAGATTCGCAGCAGCTTTGCATCGGCTTTTTCGACCGACATATATAAGGATTCATTATCTGATGGATTTGTTGCGGCAAAATCAATATATCCCGAAATATTAAAAATAAATACTGACGGAATAGGAATTACACCATACGATATAAATAAGGCAAAATCAATTATGTCGGCGCAGATTTCTAATATGGATGATAAAAAATTCCCACAATCAACATTGTATTACTACAATGATAGCGGTGTTAAGGAACTTGCTACTGCAATTGTTGGCCATTGGCAACAAAATTTAAGCACATTCATAAATATACAGGCTTCTGATAATCTTGCTGTTATGCAAAATGAAATAGGGGAGAGCACGCTTGATTTTGCGCTGTTTCCGATAAAGGCAAAGAGCGGTTATTTTAGCGAATATGCTAAAAATTTTGCTGCTGTTAGTGCGGCTGACACGCCTGACGGATTACAACAGGAATTGCTATCAAACTATAGTATAATACCTGTGGCATATCAAAATACAAATATATCGTACATACCGTCACTTGAAAATGTAACGGTGGGCAATGATAACGGTTATATAGATTTTTCAGTAATAATTAAGAGGTAGTATTTTGATAAAGATGAAAATATAAAAAATAGAACAAACAAATGCTCTGCTTAGATTAAAGCAGAGCATTAAAATTTATCTATTAAATAAAACTTTTATTATATCCTTATTATTACTATAAAGTCCATTATATCGCGCCACACAAAAGCTTACAATTACAATTGGTATAATAAGCGGAGCACAGTAAAATCCAAACATTTCACAGCACAGCAGTATAGTAGCCACAGGGCATTTGGTAGCGCAAACAAATAATACTGCCATTCCCACGGCGGCTCCTGTGCTAATTGGTAAGCCTAAAATTATTGATAACGCACCACCCAGTGTTGCACCAATAAAAAGCGTAGGAATAATTTCGCCACCCTTATAGCCGCACGACACGCAGATTATAGTAAACAGTAATTTTATTGCAAATGCTTCATATTTAATCGTGCCGTCAAATACGCGTTGTATTATATTAATACCGCCGCCGTTGTAATCACGGCTGCCAACAAGTAATGTTAGTGTAATAATAATTATACCGCCTACAGCTATGCGTAAAAACTCATTTTTGAATATTTTTTTAGCAAAAGTTTTTCCAATACTTAAACCCTTGCAAAAAACGAATGCTATTACAATGCAAACAGCACATATAACCGCTGTTTTCCATACAAACGAAAGCGAAAATTGAGGTAAAGCACCTATATTAAATCTTTCTGGGTGAACATGTAGTAGCTGTGATATGAGATATGCTGTAATGCTTGAAAACAATACTGGAATAGCCGCTTTAAAACAAAGACTAGTCATTATAACCTCAAGCACAAATATCCAAGCGGCAAGGGGAGTGCCAAACACTGCCGAGAAAAGCGCCGCCATGCCGCACATAACTATTTGATGACGGGTGTTTTCATCAAGCTTTAGTAAGCGGGAAAATGTATTTGCTACACCACCGCCTATTTGAAGCGCGGCGCCTTCGCGTCCTGCTGATGCACCAAACAAATGTGATATACAGGTGCCGCAAAATACTGCAACAGCTAAAAGTGGCGGTAGTGTTTGCTCGGTGCGGACACAGTCAAAAACATTTGTAGTGCCTATATTTTTAACACCACAAAGCCTATAAATGCCTACCGATATTAAACCACCTATGGGCAGTAGATATAAAAGCCAATCGTTTTGAGTTCGAATATTGGTGGCAAAACCTACTGCTTTTGAAAACAAGGCACCGCAAAAACCGCAAATAGCGCCGGATATTATGCTAATTAATATTAATACAGCATATTTTTTTAATAATTTCAAATCATTCCTTCTTTCCAATTTTCTTTAAAATAACAATTGCAAAATGAAGAACAAGACCAACAATAATAGCAACAACCAGGTCAAATATAACGGTTAACGCAAAAGTAAGCACCATTACCAAAATATCGGTAAATTTTTTTTGCTTTATTATTTTTAAAAAGCTACGCCATTCGCTCATATTATATGCTACAACAAATAAAATTGCGGCTATTGCGGGCATTGGAATAAGAGATGCCAGTGGCATTAAAAACAACACTACAAGTAATAGTATTAATGCGTGAACCATACCGGCAATACCGGTTCTGCCGCCGTTTTTAATGTTTGCCGCAGTACGTGCTATAGCGCCTGTAGCGGGTATTCCGCCAAATGCCACCGATGTCATATTGCCAAGACCTTGGGCTACAAGTTCGGCGTTGGGATTATGCTTATCATTTATCATACCGTCTGCGACCACACAAGAAAGCAGTGATTCTATACCTGCAAGAATGGCAATCGTAAATGCGTTTGGAACAAGTGATACGACAGTATTAAGGTTAATATCTATGTTGCCTAAAGTGAATTTAGGAAATCCTGACGGAATTTCATAAAGACTACCAATAGTGCTTACATTTGCATTTAATGTGGGTATAAACTTTACTAAAAGTGCGCCCACAACCACGGCTATAAGCGAGGGTGGAATTTTGTTTTCAAGTTTAGGATATACAACAAGTATACCAAGACAAACAATACCAACAACCAATGACTGCCAATGAGCAGTAGAAATATTGTGTATATTTGCTTCTATTTTTTCAAAACATTCAATAGCAACCGTATCCTTTGGATATGCAATTCCCAAAAAGTCTTTTATTTGACCTAAAAAAATTGTAACTGCAATACCTGCAGTAAAACCAACGGTAATAGTTTTTGGTACGTATTTAATCAGTGAGCCAAGCTTTAATACGCCCATAAGAATAAGTATAATACCCGACATAAGCGTTGCAATTACAAGACCAGACATACCCTTGGTTGCTACAATGCCTGCAACAACCGTGGCAAA
>JAZNSJ010000073.1:0-3605 GCA_045591155.1 Acutalibacteraceae bacterium
CAGGTCGTACGGCGACATCTCAACCGTTACCTTATCACCTGGCAATATACGTATAAAGTTCATACGCAGCTTGCCTGAAATATGGGCAAGTATTTGATGTCCGCCTTGAATTTCTACCTTGAACATTGCGTTAGGCATTGCTTCAACAACGGTGCCTTCAAGTTCAATCATATCTGATTTTGACATTACATTTCCTCCTCATAAACGCTACAAAACGCCTTAAGCGCCCTGCGTAACGCGCAATTAGTTTCAAGCTGATGTGCTTCAAGAAAAGTATTGGTAAGTTTAAGATGCTTCGGGTTCTTGCGCTTTGGGCGCTCGAGCCGCCGCTCTTTTCCGTCACACACTAACAGATAGTTTTCGGTCGTCTTTACTATTACCATTGCTTTAGTCTTGTCTCTTCCCGCATTTGATATTACTATTCTACCTACCATAACGCACCTCAGGGTTTAGTCATTATCTGTGGTCCGTCGGGAGTAATTACTATAGTATGCTCAAAGTGAGCAGACAAAGAACCGTCTTTTGTAAGCACTGTCCAGCCATCAGGCATAACCTTTACATCTGACGCGCCTATATTTATCATAGGCTCTATCGCAAGTGTCATGCCAGGTAGCAGGCGAATTCCTCGCCCATAAGTGCCAAAATTAGGTACTTCGGGGGCTTCGTGAAGCTGTGTGCCGATACCGTGACCAACAAACTGCCGCACTACTGAATAACCCCTTTTTTCGACATACTGCTGAATTGCAGCTCCTATATCACCTAATCTGCCGCCCGATACCGCCGCTGCGATGCCTTCATAAAGGCTCTCTTGGGTGGTATCCATCAGCCGCTTTGCATCTGCGGATATATCTCCGCAAGCAAAAGTAGCGGCATTATCACCATGATACCCCTCAAATTTGGCTCCCAAGTCGATTGAAACTATGTCGCCCGCCTTGATAACGCGCTTTTTAGAGGGTATGCCGTGAATTACCTCGTTGTTGATTGATATACATGCGGTTGCAGGATAGCCGTTATAGTTTTTAAAGTTTGGTTTAGCACCTTGACTTAAAATATACTTTTCGACTATTTTATCAAGCTCGGCTGTGGTTACACCCGGCTCTACCGCACTGCCTGCTAATTTTAATGCTTCGGCCGATATTCTGCAAGCTTCTCGCATTACCTTAAGCTCGCGGCCGGTTTTTAAAACTATCATAGCTTATATCTCCGAAAGGGCTCCCAGCACAAGCGCTGTGGTATCTTCTACCTTTGATTGACCTTCTACGATTATCAGTTTATTCTGATTGCTGTAATAGCTTTTAAGTGGCTCAGTCTGTTTATGATAAATATCAAGTCTATCGAGAACAGTATCGGGCTCATCATCTTTGCGGATGATAAGCGCTCCGCCACAAGCGTTACAAACGCCTTCTGTTTTTGGCTTTTTAAATTCTATATGATAGCTTGCACCGCATTTTTCACAAACACGGCGGCCCGACATACGTTTTACTATTTCACGATCAGCAACCTCTATAGAAAGTGCTGCGTCAACAGTAATATTCATCTCATCAAGCGCCTCAGCCTGTGGAATTGTGCGTGGGAAACCATCAAGAATAAATCCGTTTTTGCAATCATCCTGCGCCAGACGTTCCTTAATAATGCCTATTACAACATCATCGGGAACCAGTCTGCCGCTGTCGATATAAGCCTTAGCCTTTAAGCCCATCTCGGTTCCGTTTTTTAGTGCAGCACGAATTATGTTGCCGGTCGAGATGGTAGGAATATTATATTTTTCAGAGATAATCTCTGCCTGTGTGCCCTTGCCGGCACCGGGGGCTCCTAACAAAACGAGCTTCATATTAATACCCCTTAATCTTAATCAAGAAATCCCTTATAATGACGCATCATCATTTGAGATTCAAGATTATTAACTGTGTCAAGTGCAACACCAACCATAATAAGTACCGAAGTACCACCAAGAGAAATGTTGATCTGACCAACATTGCCTATTATTATAGGAAGAATTGCGATAACGCTTAAGAAAAGCGCACCCATCAAGGTTATTCTTGACAAGATTTTTGAAATAAAATCGGAAGTTGACTTGCCTGGACGAATACCAGGAATTGCACCGCCGTTTTTACGAAGATTGTTAGCCATTTCTACGGGATTAAACTGAATTGTTGCATAAAAATAAGCGAATGCAATAATCATCAAGAAGTAAATCACTGCGTAGAAAACACCCTGTGTGCTGAAAAGCGCCAAGAACTTAGCAAATGAAGTTGTGGTGTTGTTCATAAAGCTAAGAATCATTGTTGGAAGCATCAAAATTGATGAAGCAAAGATTACGGGCATAACACCTGACATATTAACCTTAATCGGAATATGTGTGTTTTGACCACCGTACATCTTGTTACCAACAACACGCTTTGCATACTGTACGGGGATACGGCGCTCTGCATGTGTCATCCATACTATGAATGCGATTATTGCTAAGAAAGCAATGATTATACCGATTACTGCAAAATACTGGTCGTATTCTGTCCAGTAAGTCCAAAGTGCTGCAAATGCCTGAGGACCACGTGACAAAATACCTGCAAAAAGCAGTATCGAAATACCGTTGCCAATGCCCTTAACGTCAATCTGCTCACCAAGCCACATTACTATGGCTGAGCCTGCGGCAAAGGTTAAAACTATAACAATTGCTGCAAACCAAACGCCCTTTGTTACGCTTAAGCAGTGGCTTGCCTTTAGATAGAAGAAGTAAGCAACGCCCTGTATCAGCGCAAGTATTACTGTGGTATAACGTGTTATTGTAGCAAGCTTTTTCTGACCCTCTTCACCTTCTTTAGAAAGGCGCTCGAGGTAAGGGATTGCTACGCATAACAACTGGATAATAATTGAAGCGTTGATATACGGGGTAATTGACATAGCAAAAATAGCACCGTATTCAAGGCCACCACCTGTAAGAATTGACAGGTAGCTAAAAAAGCTGTTATCTGTGGTTGCTGCCGCAATCATATCAGGATTGATATAAGGAACCGGAATAACTGAGCCAATGCGGAAAATTACAATTATAAGAAGAGTGAAAAGGATTTTATTGCGAAGCTCTTTTACTCTCCAAGCATTTTTTATAGTTTCCAACATTCTCAGATCACCTCTGCCTTTCCGCCAGCAGCGTTGATTTTTTCTGCAGCAGATGCAGAGAATGCGTTAAGGTTAACTGTAAGCTTCTTTGTAAGCTTGCCGTTGCCCAAAACCTTTACAGGCTTGTCAGCCTTTTTAATGATGTTCTTTTCTGCCAAAGCAGCCGCGTCAACGGTAGCGCCGTCCTCAAATACTTCGAGGGCTGCTACGTTGATTGCAATCCACTCTTCAGCAAAAATATTGTTAAAGCCACGCTTTGGTACACGTCTCTGAAGTGGCATCTGACCGCCTTCAAAGCCAATTCTCATACCGTGACCGGCACGAGCCTTTTGACCCTTGTGACCTTTACCGGCAGTTTTACCGTTGCCGGAACCATGACCTCTGCCTATACGCTTTGATTCTTTAGTAGAACCAACTGCGGGAGATAATTCATGCAATTTCATTGTTGCACCTCCTTGCTTAATTGCGGTTTTTATAAACCGCGTGTA
>JAZNSJ010000074.1:0-16164 GCA_045591155.1 Acutalibacteraceae bacterium
ACAGCTTAAGTCACTTGCAAATTTGTCACTGCTTGGCAACTTTGTTGGTATGCTTACCGACTCTCGCAGTTTCCTTTCATACACACGTCACGAGTACTTTAGACGTATACTTTGTAACGTGCTTGGCACTTGGGTAGAAAATGGTGAATATCCCGCCGATATGGAAACGCTTGGTCAGATAGTAGAAGACATCTGCTATAACAATGCGGCAAGGTATTTTGGTATAGAATAAAATTTTAAGGCTCCCGTTTGGGAGCCTTTTTTATATTATTATAGGTTGTATCTGTTTACCGTTTAGTGTAGCCTCAATGGTTTGCGGTATTTTGGTAAAATCGCAAATAAGTGAATTATTTTTACCTACAGGATCATCCTGACCGTAGGGTACAAAGTAGATGTTTTTGGTGTTGTGCAAAAGTCCTATGTTTTTTGCAGTAGCGCCTAAAGCGTCATTTGTTGCAATACCCAATATTACGGGCTTGTTGTTGCGTAGGTGCGCCTTTACAGCCATAGTAACCGATGTGTCGGTAATGCCCAAGGCGATTTTTGAGATTGTGTTACCCGTACAGGGAGCCACCACAATAACGTCTAGCAAATTTTTAGGACCTATAGGCTCTGCGGCGGGGACTGTGTGTATAATCTTTTTGCCACATAGTTCTTCTACTGTTTTGTTAAATTCGTCTGCGTTGGCAAAACGTGTGCTTGTGCTGTGAGTAATTTCAGACATAATCGGGGTGATATCTATATTAAGCTTTGCGAGTTCTTTAAGTGTTTCAAGAGATTTGTTGATAGTGCAAAAAGAACCGCAAAACGCATAACCTAATTTTATATTTTGCATACCCATTCTCCAATCAATTGATTTACTGTTTGTGCTATTATTATTCCGGCGGTTTTGGGTGCTGTTTTGCCCGGTATACCAGGTAGTTTTACTGCCTTAATGTCATTTTGTTGGGCTGCTTTAAAATCTAAGCAGCCTTTAGTAGATAGGTCATATAAATAACAGTTTTTAAGCGAGTCATATGTTTTAAAAACCGACACATCAATTGTATTAAAAATTATATCAAAATTTTGCGCTTGTTGTGGTACGCTGCTGGTGTTAATGTGTTTTATATCAAGTGCGTCAAGATAGGCAAAATCACTATGTTTTCTTGCTGATACGGTAAGGTCACATTTGAGCGCTTTTAGTCGGTCGGCCAAAACACGCGCTATGCGGCCGCAGCCTATTACAAGCACACGCGATTGCCAAAGACAAAATGGTGTATCGCAAATTGCTTTTGCAATAGCGCCTTCGGCGGTTGGTACTGCGTTTAAAACACAAAAACTGTCAAGCTTTAAATAGTCGATACAATTAGGGTGTTCAAAGGTGTAGCCACAGCTTAAAATAAGACTGTTATTTGATGCTGTATTTACATATTCAAGAGGTATCATTTTATTGCCTTGCGGGCAAAAAATGTTTTTACCGTCACGCGTTGTGGGCACGGGTAACAATACTACATCTGCATCCTCTATTTTGCCGTTGTCATTATCTATAAGACCTAAACTATCTACTGAATATCCTTGCTTTTTTAGTTCTGTAAAGGCAATATTCATTCGAAAATCGCCGCCTATAATCAATATGTTCATAATATTTCACACTACCGTCAAAAAATTAAAGCACCATAAATGTAATCCAATACATTTTATGGTGCTATCTACGGTTTAGTTACATATTAAATTCAAAAGTTTTTCTTTTGTGTTAAGGCTGGGATTTCTAACAACCTGCTCAAGTAAAAAGTTTAATTTTTCTTTTATTTCTTTACCGTTTATACCTAAAGCGGTTATATCGTTACCCGAAATATCAAGGTGTGAAATTTTATAGGGCTCGGCGTGGCTTATAACTTCTTTAAGTAATAATTTGTGGTGTGAGACATCTATGTTTAAAATATCTTGGTAAAAAAGCAAGGAATCAAAAACTATTTCATAATCGGCATAGCTTAACGCTGTTTTTATAGATATTTTATCAGGAGACATAATATTTTGTGACAAATAATGCATTTTGCTGCAGTAATCTTTAAAACTATTACTACATTTAAAGCTGTTAAGCGTGTTTTGTAAATTACAGCTTGCAAGATTAAGTAGTGCAAAGGTGCGCAGTTTTTGTTTTTTTTCAAGCCTTGAAAGTCTGGTTAAATCGGCGTTTGTAAGTGAATAACTAAAAAGGGCATTTGTTTTAAGCAGGTTGGATAGTATAGCAATATTATCTCCACTTGCTGATTTTTGTAGTTCGGTGAAAATTCGCTCGGCGCTTATGTTTGCAAGCAGCGGCGCGCATTCTATTGCGGCGTTAAAGGTTGTCTTTTCTATATTAAAGCCCAGTGTAGCAGCAAAACGGAAAAGCCTTAATACTCTAAGCGCATCTTCACAAAATCGCATTTTGGCATTACCAACGGCGCGCAGTGTTTTATTGTTTATGTCATCAACACCGCCAAAAAGGTCAATCAACCCTGTATGTTTGTTGTAGCATATGGCGTTAACGGTAAAATCACGACGTGCAAGGTCCTCTTTTACGTCACAAACAAAGTTAACGGTTTGTGGGTGTCGGCTATCGTTGTAAGCGCTTTCGGTTCTAAAGGTGGTTACCTCTATTGGATAGTTGTCAATAACTACTGTAACGGTACCGTGTTTTAAACCCGTAGCAATTGTTTTGTTAAAAAGAGCCTGCACCTCTTGCGGCAGCGCGCTAGTTGTAATATCGTAATCATGGGGTATATTACCGCGCAACAAATCACGTACGCAACCACCCACAATGTAGGCGCTGTGTCCGTTGTTTAAAAGTGTGGCAAGCACATATTCTATATGTTTAGGTAATAAAAAACTCATTTTATCAACTTCTTTAAAATAGGGGTTTATTTTTAATGCAAAAAATAGTATAATATATATGATTATTGATTTTTGAGGTGTTTTTATGAAAAAACAACTTGAGTGCGATAAAGCATTTTTAAAGGCGCAACACATTCATATGATAGGAATAGGCGGAAGTGGTATGTGCCCTATTGCCGAACTGCTTTTATCACGCGGATATAAGGTTACAGGTTCAGATAAAAACGACAATGCCAATGTAAAGCGACTAAAAAGTTTAGGTGTTACTGTGTATTGTGAACACACAGCAGATAATATAATCGGTGCTGATTTGGTAGCGTATTCAGCCGCAGTACCAGAAAGCAATCCTGAAATGATGGCCGCAACCCAAAATAACATTCCTAAAATGGAACGTTCCGAGTTGCTTGGCGCAATAACACGTTGTTATGATAACGTTATAGGTGTAAGCGGCACCCACGGTAAAACTACCGTTAGTTCTATGATAACACAAATATTACTAATAAACAAGCAAAATCCTAATGCGGTTATAGGCGGTAAATTGCCAATTGCAAATTCATCTTGTGTAGTCGGCGAGTCCGAAACGCTGGTTTGCGAATCGTGTGAGTTTGTTGATAGTTTTTTGCAATTTTCGCCCGATATTACCATACTGCTTAATATTGATGACGACCATATGGATTATTTTAAAACAATGGAGAACCTTGAAGCTTCATTTAAAAAATTTGTTTCAATGGGTAAAATTTGTTATGCCAATGGTGATGATAATAGGGTAAAAAATGTTGTGTCAAATATTAACTCAAAGGTTGTAACCTACGGTTTTAACGATAATAATGAATACTATCCGCAAAATATTGTAGCTGGTAAATATGGCTTTTGTTTTGATGTAATGCATAATGGTAAGCAGATAGGTCATCTTGAAATGCATGCGCCAGGCAAGCATAATATTTATAATGGCTTGGTGTCATTTGCTGTGTGTTATGAGATGGGCGTAGATGCCGCAGGTATTGCCAATGCTTTGGCACAGTTTACAGGTGCTGGCAGAAGATTTGAGTTTATAGGTGAGGCAAAAGGCATTACTGTAGTAGACGATTATGCCCACCACCCAACCGAAATGCTTGCCACTTTACAAGCGGCAAAAACGCTTGATTATAAAAGGGTTATTGTTGTTTTTCAGCCGTACACCTATTCACGAGTAGCATTACTTCGTGACGGTATGATACAAGCACTTTCGGTTGCCGATAAGGTATTTATGACACCTATTGTTGCCGCAAGAGAAGAAAATGTTTACGGCGTAAAATCTGAGAATGTAACCCATGCTTTACCCGATGCGCAGGTGGTTGCCGATTATGATGAGTTGGCGCAAAAAATGATTGATGCGGCAGACGATGGTGACCTTGTAATAACAATGGGTGCGGGTGATATTTACAAGGTAGCGCACATTATTTTGGAGAAATTAGCATGACCGAAAAGCTATACGAAAAGGATGCTTATATAAAAGAGTTTACAGCACAGGTTTTAGATTGTATAAAAGCGAACGATTTTTATAAAATCGTTCTTGATAAAACAGCCTTTTTCCCAGAAGGCGGTGGACAGGCTGCCGATATTGGCTTTTTGGGTGCTGGAAGAGTTTTTGATGTTCAAATAATTGATAATATTATATATCATTATAGCGACACGCCACTTGATATCGGTGGTAATATACAGGGCAAAATCAACTTTGAACGACGCTTTAATTTTATGCAAAACCACACGGGAGAGCATATTGTATCTGGAATTGCGCACCGGATTTTTGGTGTTAATAACGTTGGCTTTCATTTGGGTGAAGAGCTTGTTACCATTGATTTTGATAAAGAGTTAACTCGTGAACAACTTAACCAAATTGAGTTGTTGGCTAATCAAAAGGTGTGGCAAAATCTACCTGTTAAAGCGTATTATCCGCGTGAACTAGAACTTAAAAATATAAAATACCGCAGTAAAAAAGAGCTTGACGGCGCGGTGCGTCTGGTTGAAATTAATGATACTGATATTTGTGCTTGCTGTGCGCCTCACGTAAAATTTACGGGCGAAATTGGTATTATAAAACTACTCGATACCGAGCGTATGCGCGGCGGTATTCGTATAGTACTAAAATGTGGTGCATTTGCTTTAAGCGATTATGGAAATAAGTTTGAAAATGTATCAAGCATATCGGCTATGCTTTCCTCAAAACAAGAAAATACAGCCGAGGCTGTTCAAAAATTAGACCAAAAATGTACCCTTGCAAATCAAAAAATAAATGAGTTAAAAAAGAAACTTGCCGACCTTACAATAGCTACTGCTAATAAAGATACCAAATGTATTTTTGTTGATGACTGCGATATAAAGGCTTTGCAGCTTATTGCCGATAAATTACATAAAAACTTTGGCGGTATTAGGGCGGTATTTTCTGGCTGTGGCGAAACTTACTCATTTGTAATTTGCGGTGAAGACACCGAGCTTGAGAAACTTTTTGCAAAATTCAAGTCGCTTTTTGCGGTTCGTGGCGGCGGTAGAGGCGGTATGGTGCAAGGAACTGTAACTGCCACACAAGAAAATCTAAATTTGTTCTTTAAATTTTAGATTGTTTATGATAAAATTATTATTCGAGGTGTTTTAATGGATTGGACCGAAATTACGGCTAAAGTGCCTACCGATAAAACCGATGAGGCAGCAGCAATTGCAAATATGACCGTGCCTTATGGAATTTATATTGAAGATTATACAAATCTTGAGGCTGATGCCGAGGAAATCGCACATATTGACCTTATAGATGATGAACTCGTAAATAAAGACAGAACCCACTCTATAATTCATATGTATATTGCCGAAAGTGATAACGCTATTGAGGCGGTATCTTATTTGCGTGAGCGTTTTAACGCATGTGGTATCGACAATCAAATTAATTGTGTTTTAGTTGACGATGCCGACTGGAACGAAAATTGGAAAAAGTATTTTAAAGCATTTGAAATAGGTAAAAAATTAGCCGTTTGTCCCAGTTGGGAGACTTACGATAATAAAGATAATCGCACCGTTATAAGCCTTGACCCAGGCGCTGCATTTGGTACTGGTAGTCACGCTACAACATCACTCTGTCTTGAAATTCTTGAAAGACAAGTTACAGATAATACTACCGTTCTTGATATAGGTACCGGTAGTGGCATATTGGCAATAGCTGCCGATTTACTTGGCGCAAAGAGCGCAATTGGTGTTGATATTGATGCTCAATCAGTAAAAACAGCAATACAAAACGCCGAGATTAACGGGGTTAGCCAAAAAACCGAATTTTTAGTAGGTGACCTTGCTGATAAAATAAGCGGCAAATATGATATTGTTTGCGCTAATATTGTTGCCGATGTTGTAATTAGACTTTTTGACAATGTGGACCATTTTATGAGTGATGACGGCATACTTATTATATCGGGTATAATTGATATGCGTGCTAGTGAGGTTGAGCAATCGGCAAAAGAACATGGTTTTAAAATTTGCGAAAGTCTCATACGTGAAGAATGGCACGCGTATGTACTAACAAAATAATTCGGAGGAAAGTAAATGCTTGAATTTGAGCAGTTGAAGTTACGACTTATTTCTAACGAGCAGGAGATACACGACCTACGTGATGCAATAGGTTACGACAAATTAATACGTGATATTGAAGAATTAGAGCTTAAACAAACAGCGCCTGGTTTTTGGGATGACCTTGAAAATTCGCAAGCAGTTGTGCAAAAAACAGGTAAGCTTAAAAATAAGGTAGAACAGTATGATAGTATAACATCTTCATATGATGACCTTTTGGTGCTTATTGATATGGCCGATGAAGAGGGCGATACATCTATGGTAGATGAAATTACAACCTCAATTGATGAGCTTGAAGGTAAGTTATCATCACTACGCCTTACCACATTGCTTACAGGAGAATATGACGCTAACAATACAATTCTTACCTTTCATGCAGGGTCGGGCGGTACCGAGGCTATGGACTGGGCGCAAATGCTTGTACGTATGTATACGCGTTGGGGTGAAAGTCACGGCTTTAATGTAAAAATACTTGATTTTCTTGATGGTGACGAGGCAGGACTCAAAAGCGCTACAATGCTGGTTGAGGGCGAAAATGCCTATGGTTATTTAAAAAGCGAATCAGGTGTTCACCGACTTGTGCGAGTATCCCCGTTTGATGCTTCGGGCAGAAGACATACCTCGTTTGCTTCTCTTGAGGTTATGCCCGAAATTACCGATGATATGAGCATAGAAATTCGTGACGACGACATAAAAATGGATGTTTTTCGCTCATCAGGTGCGGGCGGTCAGCATATTAATAAAACATCGTCTGCAGTGCGACTTACACATATACCTACGGGAATAGTAGTTGCTTGTCAAAACGAGCGTAGTCAGGTGCAAAACCGCGAACAAGCAATGCGTATGCTTAAATCAAAGCTTCTTGAAATAAAAGAGCGAGAGCATCTTGAAAAAATTGATGACATTAAGGGTATTCAAAAGGAAATTACTTGGGGCTCGCAAATTCGTTCTTACGTGTTTATGCCTTACACATTGGCAAAGGACCATCGAACAGGCTTTGAGTCGGGTAACATAAACGCCGTTATGGATGGTGACCTTGACGGTTTTATCAATGCCTATCTCAAGGCCGCATCTAAAGGCGAATTAAATAATAATTAAGGGTGACAAAAATGAAAAGATTAACAGCAGCTGCAATAGTAGCAGTTTTAATAATGACACTTCTTACAGGCTGCGGAAAAAACCGTTTGCTTTATAAAAAAGTAAATCTTAAAAATTACGTAGAAGTAAATGATTATCTTGGTATTGAGGTAGATACCACAACCGACTCGTTTGCGAAAATATATAATGATATATTTAATGTAGATGTTGCTAATTATGGTTTATATAAAACTACAAAGAATATTGTTGAGTCGGGGGATACAGTAACCATAGATTATATGGGTAAGATTGACGGTGTTGCGTTTGAGGGCGGCACTGCGAAGGGCTCCGATCTTGTGATAGGTTCTAATACATTTATTGATGACTTTGAAGAAGAGCTTATTGGTGTTGAGGTAGGCGAAACCAAGGATGTTACTGCAACATTTCCAAATCCTTATAGTAATAATCCAAGTCTTGCTGGTAAAGAGGCTATATTTACCGTAAAGGTTAATTATATTAACAAAGTAAATTTGACCGAGGATGAAGCCTTTGAAAAAATGGAATTTGATTCGGCCGATGATTATAAAGCAGACATAAAAGAGCGTGCTGTTAAAAATTATCTTTATGATGCTGTTTGTCAAAAGGCAAAAATTAAAAATTACCCCGAAAAAGACAGCAATTTATTGTGTGATGCAATTTTTAATATCTATGTAGATTTTTACAAAAACCAGTATGGTGTTGATTTTGAGGAATTATTAATTGAAAATGGCTCAAGTGTTAAGGAGTGTAAATCTCAAATTCTTGCAGAAGAAGTACCTTCAAGGATGAACACCAATATGGTTATGTACTATATACTTGATACCGAAAAACTTGAGATTCTTGAAAGTGCGCTTAACAGTCAGGATGATGCGCATTCCGTAATATCAGAAACTTATGCCGTAGAGGATACCGTTTTAGAGTATTTGTACGACAATGCAAAAATAAAATGATAAGGCAGTACGAGGCAAAAATTACAGATTTTACCCAAGCAGACTATGCAAAACAGTATAGTCTGCTTGAGTGCGCTATAAGAGATAAAATAGATGAAAAAAAACAAGAGCGAAATAAAATGCAATCGCTTGCGGGGTATATTTTGCTTTATCGCGCTGTAAAAGAATTATATAAAAAAACAAAAATCAAAATAACTTTTAATAAGTATGGAAAGCCATTATGTGATGTTTGCTTTTTTAATATTTCCCATAGTAATGAACTGGTAGTATGCGCTGTAGGTGACGAGCCTTTGGGTATTGATATTCAGCAGGTTAAAACCATACATCAAAGAAGCAGATATAAATTTTTCAATGACAAAGAGAATGATTATGTAAACCAATACGAAAACTTTGTTTCAAAACGTTACATTGAAATATTTACAAAAAAAGAAGCAGCCTTAAAGATGTTGGGCTTGTCTTTATCACATGCGGCTGCAATTGATACATTTTCTAAAGAATTTTGTTTTGAAACGCAAGAAAAAGACGGTTTTTTTGTAACGCTTTGTAGAAAAAATATACCAATTATGTAAACTTTGTATTAATATATAATTATATAAAATATATTTCTTGCAAAATGATAAAAATTAGTGTAAAATGTATGTGTATGTAAAAAAATGAAAGGGATGTGTAATTTTATGTCAAACAGATTATTTCAGGCTGTAATTCATCAAATGAAAGATGCAATTGATAAAACCTTTGGTGTAATGGATGCTAACAACACTATAATTGCTTGTAGTGAGCTTGGAAGAATAGGTGAGCAGTTGGATGTATCTACTATTCCTGTAGCAGAGGGCTTTACCGACGGCGGCTATACTTTTAAACCCGTTATTTCTTCACAAGGCACAGACTATACCGTATTTGTTGAGGGTACAGATATTATATGCAACAAGTATGCGCTTGTTATTTCGGTTGCTTTTGCTAATATTAAAAACTATTATGATGAAAAATATGATCGCGGCAACTTTATAAAGGATATTATCCTTGATAACATTTTGCCTGGTGATATTTATATTAAGGCTCGCGAACTTTATTTTGACAGTGATGTTGCGCGTACCGTTATAATTATACGTAATCTTGATGCAAGCGATGTCTCGGTTTATGAGGTTTTACAAAATCTTTTTCCTGAAAAGAATAAGGACTTTGTTATAAATATAAACGAAACCGATATAGCCCTTGTAAAAGAGACTAAGTCTGATATAGACCGTAAGGATATTGAAAATCTTGCGTCCTCTATTGCAGATACACTTTCGGGCGAATTTTACGTACACACCGTTATTGGTATTGGTACCACCGTTAACAATCTTAAAAATCTTGCTAAATCTTTTAAAGAAGCTCAGACCGCACTTGAGGTAGGTAAGGTGTTTGATACAGAAAAGACTATTATCTCTTATGATAATCTTGGTATAGCAAGGCTTATTTATCAGCTTCCTACAACACTTTGTGAAACCTTTTTAAAAGAGGTTTTCAAGCGAGGTTCTATTGAAAATCTCGATCAAGAAACACTGTTTACTATTCAGCGCTTCTTTGAAAACAATCTTAACGTATCAGAAACCTCAAGAAAACTGTTTGTTCACAGAAATACATTGGTTTATCGTCTTGAAAAAATTAAAAAGATTACAGGCCTTGATTTGCGTGAATTTGACCACGCAATTATATTTAAAATTGCGCTTATGGTAAACAAATATCTTAAGAGTAATCCTATAAAATATTAATTGAAAGAGTGATTTTTACTTATGTCTGAAGAGCTACTCGAGCAGTTTGCAGGCGTTGTTCCTGCCGAGCCCGTAATAGAATTCAGGGGCGTATCTAAAACCTATCCTAGCGGTACCCACGCGCTTGAGGATGTTAATATAAGAATAAACAAGGGCGAATTGGTTTTTGTGGTGGGTTCATCAGGTGCAGGAAAAAGCACCTTTATGAAGCTTATTATGCGTGAAGAAAAGGCGAACACAGGCATTATAAATGTTAATGGTTTTAACCTTACAAAAATGCCGCGTAAGCAGGTGCCGCTTCTTCGTCGTACTATGGGTATTGTTTTTCAGGATTTTAGGCTTATACCCACTATGAATGTTTTTGATAACGTTGCGTTTGCTATGCACGTTGTAGGCGAGTCTGGTAGAGAGGTTCGCCGCGAGGTTTCAAAGGCTCTTTCAAAGGTGGGCCTTGGTGATAAGGCACGTTCAATGCCAATGCAATTATCTGGTGGCGAGCAGCAGCGTGTAGGTCTTGCGCGTGCGCTTGTAAATGCGCCAGACCTTATTATTGCGGACGAGCCTACGGGTAATGTTGACCCTAATATGTCTTATGAAATTGTAAACCTACTCACCGAAATCAACAAGCGTGGCACCACAATTTTAATGGTTACGCACGACCACAATCTTGTGCGCGACTTTAAGCACCGAGTAATTATGCTTGACAGCGGTAGAATTGTTGCTGACAATGCAGCAGGAGGTGCCGAATAATGAAACTTAGTAGTATTAAATATCTTATTAAAGAAGGCTTTAAGGGCGCTTGGGCAAACCGACTTATGTCACTTGCTTCTATAGGTGTGCTTGTTGCTTGTATGGTAGTTATTGGACTTGCAATTTTAATTTCTGAAAACGTTACAATGGCTATAGGCAATCTTGAAAAGCAAAATGTTGTTATGGTTTATATGAAGGACTACAACTGGGCACTTTATAGCGATGCATTACAAAATGATACCGAAAGTGCAGACTCGCAAGTTGCCGATAGCGCATCTCAAGATAGTGCTGAAAGCGGCACCGATGAAAACGGAATTAAAGAAACCGATTATGTAATACATAATGAAGAAGAAGCAAAGGCGCTTTGTGATAAAATAGCGGCATTATCTAACGTTGAATCTGTTGAATACGTTTCAAGTGAAGCAGGACTTGCAGCTGTAAAAGAGGATATGCTTGCAGGTCAAGAGGATTATTTTACATTTCTTGATGACCAGTATGGCAACCCACTTTCTGCAGCGGCAAAGGTTACTATGAAAGAAATGGCACTGTTTGATGAAACGGTTAAGCAAATAGAGTCTATTGACGGTGTTGATACTATACAATCTCACGGCGATTTAGCAGAAAAAATTGATGCTATTAAGCAGGGTATTTATGTTGCTGGATTTTGGATTATTGCAATTCTTATTATAATTTCACTTGTAATTGTGTCTAACACAATACGCGTTACAATGTATAACCGTAAGCTTGAAATCAGTATTATGAAGGCTGTAGGCGCTACCGATGCGTTTGTGAGAATTCCTTTTGTTATTGAGGGTGTAATCATAGGTCTTATTTCGGCGCTTGTTTCAGAGGGTCTTATCTATTTTTGTTATCGCGTAGCAACAGAAAAAATATCGGTAATGCTTGGCAGTGTGGTAGCATTCAGCGAGGTTGCTGTTTATTTGTTACTTGTATTTGTAGGTATTGGTATGTTTGCAGGTGCGCTTGGTAGTGCTATTATGATTGGCAAATACTTAAAGCGTGAGGGCAGCGAATTTACCGCAATATAGTTTTGTGTTTTTTATAGTACAGGAAGGAAAATTTTACTTATGAAAATCAGTTTAAAGCGTGTGTTGACATTTGTATTGTGCATAGCAATGTTAATTACATCATCACTTTATACTGCGGCGATTGATAGGGATAAACTAAATAAAGATATTGCTAATCTTAAGCAACAGGCTAGCGCAATTCAGTCTGAAATAAATAAATTAAAGGCTGAAAAAGCTGACCAAGGCGCTGTTCTTGCAGCAATTCGTAAAAAAATTGCAAATACACAGGCGCAAATTGACCGTTGCAATCAAGAGATTGCTTCTATAAACGAAACCATTTCGGCAAATAAAGCCGAAATTAAGGCAAAAGAAGCAGAAATTGAGGCAGATAAAACAGCGTTTAAAAAGCGCATAAGAGCCATTTATATGAGTAATTCAGATAGCTCGGTGCAAATACTTATGGGCGCTGAAAATTTTGCCGATTTTTTACAGCTTTCACAGCTTACTGCTTCGGTTTCATCTCATGATAAACGTCTTATGGAAGACCTCAAGGCAGAAATTGAAGTTTTAAATCAAAAAAATGCCGAAAACGAGGCGCTGTTAAATCAGCAGGTGTCTATAAAATCCACTATAGACGAACAGCAAAAAGAGCTTGAAGCTCAAGAAAACGATGCTGCTGCAATTTATAATGATATAGCATATAAACAGGCAAATCAGCAAGATAATCTTGATGATATAAATGCTGAGGTTAAAAAATTGCAAAAGCAATTAGAAGATTCAATAAAAAATACCAGTTACAAAACATTTATAAATCCAAACACGGGTTTGCAATGGCCCGTAAGCGGAATTTTTACGGTTTCTTCACATTTTGGTCCTCGTTGGGGCAGTAATCATAACGGTATGGATATTGCCAATGGCGGTGGTATTGCCGGACAACCGATACGTGCTGTTGCTGACGGTTATGTAACGCTAGTTGATAATCGTTGTACCCATAACTATAAAAAACAAGGTAACTGTTGTGGTAATGGCTATGGTAACTACTGTACAGTAAATCATGGCTCGCTTACTATTAATGGTAAAACCTCTAACTATGTTGCATATTATGCTCATGCTTCAAAAATTATTGTTTCAAACGGTCAATATGTAAAACAAGGACAGGTTTTGGGTTATGTAGGTACAACAGGTTGGTCAACGGGTTATCATTTACACTTTGGTATGCTTAGAGATGGTAATTGGATTAACCCATATCCATTGTTTTTCTGATATGAAGGGTAATATAAAAATAAGAATAGTTGCATTTATATTGTTAATTGTTTGGATGTCGGTAATATTTATAATGTCGGCACAGCCCGCAAATAAATCCTCTAAGGTAAGCGGGGGATTTGTTTGCAAAATAATAGATGTATTATATTCTGATTTTGAAATTTTTTCTGCCGAGCGTCAATCAAACATCACGTATACTATTACATTCTTGGTAAGAAAAACAGCCCATTTTTTAGAGTATTTTATTTTAGGTATACTGTCTGTTATAACTGCATTTACATATAAAAAAAACAAATTATTTTTTAAAATATTTGGCGCCGTAATGTTTAGTATACTTTATGCTGTAAGCGACGAGGTGCATCAATATTTTGTTCCTGGCAGAGCGTGTAGGCTTTTAGATATTTGTATAGATTCTGCAGGTAGTATTTGCGCAGTACTTTTGGTTGTATTTATTATAAGCGCAAAAAATAGAAATAAATCAGGTGAGCTTAATGCGTAAAAAAAAGTTAATAGAGCAAAATTTATCTTTGTTTGAGCAACTACAAAAAACACAGGGTGAAATTATAGAGCTTAAAAGATTGCTAAATGAAAATGCCCAAGAAATAGGCACGTTAAAAGCACAGCTATCGCAAGCAAAAGCCGAGGATAAAAAACCCGAAATTACCGAGCCTATGCGTAGGCTTGAGGAAAAAGTTATAACCAACGCAACATTAAAGCCCGATATGGAGTACGGAGCAAAGGTTATAGGCCAAATTGTTATTAGTGCCGCAGAATACAGTAACAAATTGACATTGGGCGGCGATGACAGTAAAAAGGAATTGGTAAACCTTATTTTAGGTAAAACCGAAATTGCTAAAGCAGAGATTTTATCGGTTATTGAAAGTGCTGATTCTTTTGAAATTAAATGCTCAAAAATTGACCAGATTGCTGTGGTTACAAAAGAGTATTTTGAAAGTGTTGCAGCGCAAATAGTTTAAATTAAAGGTGCGTTTATACGTACCTTTTTATTTTTTAATAAAAATTTCATTTTTAACGGGTTGACAATAAAAAAATAGAGCATTATAATAATAAAATGTTAGCAAACTAACATTATTTTAAGGCGGTGTTTTTATGCCAAAAAGCAGGCATTTGGGCTTTGAAATTAGAACGGTTAACAATTTAATTAAACGTTATTTTGAACAGCATAAACCTGAGGAATTTAAAGAGTCAACGGGGGTTCACGGATGGGCTATACGGTATTTTTATGAAAACCGTGATAAACATATTTTTCAGCGAGATTTTGAAACACGATTTTTAATTCGTCGTTCAACTGCAACTAATATGCTTAAGCTTATGGAAAAAAACGGTCTTATTAAGCGCGAAACGGTAGCTTATGATGCTCGACTTAAAAAAATAGTGCTTACTCAAAAGGCAATACAAATTCACAAAAAGGCTACGCACAATATTGAAAGATTAGAAACAACATTAAAAAGCGGAATAACACAAGAAGAACTAACATCTTTTTATAGAGTTTTAGATAAGGTAAAAGAAAATTTGGAGGTACTAGAATGATTAAAAAATTAGCGAAAAGCATTCGCGAATATAAAACACCCAGCATTATAACAATGCTGCTTATGGTGGGCGAAGTTGTTATAGAATGTTTAATTCCATTTATAACTGCGCGACTGGTTAACCAGATTAATGCGGGTGTAGAACTGACGGTTTTGTTAAAAACAGGATTACTGTTAGTGATGTTTGCTATGATATCCCTTTGTTGCGGTAGTGTAGCGGCTTATACTTGTGCGAGGGCATCTGCAGGTTTTGCAAAAAATTTGCGTCATGATGTTTTTACCCGTATACAAAAGTTTTCTTTCCACAATATTGATAAGTTTTCTACCTCATCGTTGGTAACCCGACTTACAACCGATATCACCAATGTGCAGATGTCTTATATGATGATAATTCGTACAGCGATACGTAGTCCACTTATGTTTGTTTTCGCTATTGTAATGGCATATATTATGGGCGGTTCATTGGCAACAACATTTGTAGTTGTGGTACCGGTACTTATTTTCGGGCTTTTGTTAGTTGCAAGAACAGCAATGCCTGCCTTCAGACGTGTATTTAAAAAGTACGACCGTTTGAACGAATCTATCGAAGAAAATGTTCGTGCGATGCGAGTGGTTAAAGGTTTTTCACGCGAAAATTACGAAACCCAGAAATTCAGCGCGGCGGCTATCGATATATGCAAGGACTTTACCAAGGCTGAACGTATAGTAGCACTAAACGGACCCATAATGCAGGTATGTATGTATTTTAATATGATTTTTGTACTGATAGTGGGGTCAAAACTTACAATATCAAGTCAGGGTGTATTACTTGGTGTAGGTCAGATTTCAGCAATGCTTACTTATGGTATGCAGATACTTATGTCACTTATGATGCTTTCAATGATATATGTAATGCTTACTATGTCTACCGAGTCTATGAAGCGTATTTGCGAAGTTTTGGATGAAGAACCTAATCTTCATAATCCCAATAATCCTGTTTATAGCGTTGCTAATGGCAGTGTTGATTTTGAAAATGTAAACTTCAAGTATTTTAAAGATGCGAAAAAATACGCTTTGTCTGATATCGATCTGCATATAAAATCAGGAATGACAGTAGGTGTTTTGGGTGGTACCGGTTCGGGAAAATCATCACTTGTACAATTAATACCCAGGCTTTACGATGTCACAGAAGGTAGTGTAAAGGTTGGCGGACTTGATGTTCGTGATTACGATATAAAAACCCTTCGTGACAGTGTGGCAATGGTGCTTCAGAAAAATCAGCTTTTCTCGGGTACTATAAAAGAAAATCTTCGTTGGGGTAATGAAAATGCTA
>JAZNSJ010000075.1:0-4285 GCA_045591155.1 Acutalibacteraceae bacterium
GTGCGCAAATTGGCAATACTACAAATATAGAGTTTTTAAAAGGGCTTGGAATAGACAACTATGATGTGTGCATAGTTACTATAAAAAATGATTTTCAAAGCTCGCTTGAAACCACCGCTCTGCTTAAGGATTTAGGCGCAAAATTTGTTGTATCTCGTGCAACGAGTGATTTCCACGCGAGATTTTTGTTGCGTAATGGCGCTGATAGAATAATCTATCCTGAAAAGCAAATGGCAAAATGGACAGCTGTGCGATATAGCTCTAACCATATGCTTGACTATGTTCAATTGGATGAGAATATTTCTATATTTGAATTAGATGTACCAAGCGCTTGGGTTGGTAAAACCGTAGCTCAGATTGACGTTCGTAAAAAATATAATATCAATATACTTGGAATGTTCACAAATGGTAAATTGTCAGTAACAATGGGTTCGGATACAGTTTTTTCGGCCGAGCACCCGATTTTAGTGCTTGGAAATTATAAAGATGTGCAAAAATGCTTTAAATTGTAATAGATTTGCTTGACAAATTTTGCAAATAATATTACAATATATAGCGTGTAATGGTGATAATTTTGCCATAACAAGAAGTAAAATGTTTTTTGGAGGAAATAATAATGATTAGTGCCGGCGATTTTAGAAATGGCGTTACTTTTGAAGAGGATGGTCAGGTTTTGCAGGTTGTTGAATTTCAACACGTAAAGCCAGGTAAAGGCGCTGCTTTTGTAAGAACTAAGACCAAAAATGTTATTACTGGCGCGGTTATTGAAAAGTCATATAACCCAACTGCAAAGTTCCCAACAGCTTATATTGAGCGTAAGGATATGGAGTATTCTTATCAAGATGGTGAGCTCTACTACTTTATGGATCAAGAAAGTTATGAGCTTGAGCCAATCAATGCATCAGAGCTTTCGGACAACTTTAAGTTTGTAAAAGAAAATATGGTATGTAAGGTTCTTTCTTACAAGGGTAAGGTTTTTGGCGTAGAGCCACCAACATTTGTTGAACTTACCGTTACCGCTACCGAGCCTGGTTTTGCAGGTAATACAGCTACCAATGCTACCAAGCCTGCAACACTTGAAACAGGTTGCGAAATTCGTGTGCCTCTCTTTATTAACGAGGGTGAGGTTGTTCGTATTGACACCCGTACCGGTGAATATATGGAGCGCGCATAATTACTTTAAGGAGAACAAAAATGGATATTTGTGAAAAAATTGCTTATATTAAAGGTCTTGCCGAGGGTATACAGCTTGATACCGATAGCAAAGAGGGTAAAATCATTACTGCTATTATCGACCTTTTAGGCGATATTACAGAAGAAATTTGTGATATTGAAGATGCTTGTGATGATATGAGCGAGCAGATTGGTGCTGTTGATGAAGATCTTGCTTCGTTAGAAGACATTATCTATGAAGATGATAATTGTGACTGTGATTGCTGTGACGACGATTGCGATTGCTGTGATGACGAGCTTTACGAGGTTGAATGCCCTTCTTGCAATGATATTATTTATCTTGATGCTGAAATGCTTGAGGATGAAGGCATTGATTGCCCCAACTGCGGCACACATTTAGAGTTTGACTTTGATTGCGATTGCTGTGATGAAGACTGCGATTGCTACTGCGAGGAAGAATAATTTTATAACAGTTAAAATGCCGCGCTGTTCCCGTTTTTTCGGAACGGTGCGGCTTTTTTAAGGAATAATTATGAATATAACAGAATTAAAATTGCAGTATAATACTTGTGAGGATAACGAAAATGCAATACCGGCTATAATTGTAGCGGCGGGTTCTTCGACTAGAATGAAGGGTATAAATAAGCAATTTATGCCCATTTTAGGTGTCCCAGTAATTGCCCGTACACTTATGGCGTTTGAGTCCTGTAATAAAATTTCAAAAATTATAGTTGTCACTTCAAAAGATAGCATACTGGATATGCAGCTTGTTTGTGAAAAGTATATGATAAGCAAGGCATGCGACATTATCGAAGGTGGCAAAAACCGTCACCAATCGGTTATTAAGGGCATCAATCAACTGGGTATTGGTGATACAAGGGTGCTTATTCATGATGGTGCCAGACCGTTTGTAAATACCAAAACAATTATTGATGTGGTAGATGCGCTTGAGCATTTTGATGCCGCGCTTTGTGTAAGTAAAATAAACGATACAGTAAAAAAAGTTTCAGACAACGGTACTGTAATGTCAACCGTAGACCGCAGTATGCTTTATGCCGCACAAACTCCACAGGGTGTAGATGTTAAAAAATATAAAAAAGCCTGTGACGCTGTTGAAAACGCTGATAATTTTACCGATGATGCTTCGGTTATGGAGGCCGCTGGATATAGCGTTAAGGCAGTAATCGGTAGTGGTAAAAACATAAAAATTACAACGCCGGATGATATAGTAATTGCTGAGGCTTTGGTAAAGGGAGAGAGTGAAGTATGAGAATAGGGCACGGTTATGATGTTCATAGGTTGGTAGAAAACCGAAAACTTATTTTAGGCGGTGTAAATATTCCGCACCAAAAGGGTTTGCTTGGTCACTCTGATGCCGATGTTTTGCTTCACGCAATAGGTGACGCCCTGCTTGGTGCAGCGGCACTTGGTGATATAGGAAAGCATTTTCCTGATACCGACATTAAGTATAAAGATGCTGATTCAAGAAAACTGCTGCGTCATATTGTAAGACTTATAAAAGAAAATGGCTACAGTGTAGGCAATATTGATTGCACTATTATTGCACAAAAACCAAAACTTAAAGATTATATAGATGCTATGCGGCAGAATATTGCAAGTGATTGTGAAATTGAAGTTTCGTATGTAAACGTTAAGGCTACTACCGAGGAAGAGCTTGGTTTTACAGGCAACTGTAGTGGCATAGCCGCTCATGCAGTTTGTATATTAACATAAAACAATAAATCATCACATAAAATTTATGGGGTGATTTAAATTGAAAACATATGCTACCTTTACCAAAAAAGGTCTTTTTGTAATATTTTCGCTGTTTGTTTGCGTTGGCTTTATTTGTTGTGAGATATACGCTGTAAGTAATAATGATACAAATGCAAAAAATAACGCTGATCGATTGGTTTTTATTAAAAGCTTAGGGTATGACATAATAAATAACGAGCCTGACACAAAAACGGTTAACATACCCGAAGTGTTTTACGATGTATATAAAAATTATAATACTATGCAGCAATCGGCAGGATATGATTTGTCGTTATTTAAGGGCTGTGAGGTAACAATATATACATATAACATAAATCCGCCGTCTGATTATACGGGGGAGTGTGTTGTTAATCTAATAGTATATAAAGACAGAATAATAGGAGGCGACGTATCTTCTGCAGCGTTGGGTGGATTTATGTTGCCTTTAAAAAATCAAAGCGAGTGACATTGTGAAAAAACAAAGACTTGACAAATTTATTTCTAATCAATTAATACTTTCAAGAAGTGTCGTAAGGACAGGTGTTCAAAGAGGAATGGCTACTGTAAACGGCGTGGTTATTCGTGATGCGGGCGCTTTAATTGATATTGACAATGATAACATAACCTATGAAGGAAATAATGTAGTCTATAAGCAATATGTATATATACTTATGAATAAACCTCAGGGTGTTTTGTCGGCCGCTACTGATAAGTCACGCGAAACGGTTGTTGATTTAGTACCCGAACATTTAAAGCGGCAAGGCATAGCGCCTGTTGGTAGATTGGACAAGGACACCACTGGACTGTTGCTTATTACTGATGACGGTGTTTTTGCACATAATTGCATATCTCCTAAAAAGGATGTATCAAAAACATATATAGCCACTCTTGACGGGGATATAAATAATGATATGATACAAGCTTTTAAACAGGGTGTTATTCTGGCCGACGGTACAGTGTGTCTACCTGCTTTGCTTGAGCGAGTTGGTAAAAATATTGCCCGTATAGTTATTACAGAGGGAAAGTATCATCAAATCAAGCGTATGTTTGGCACGGTTGGTTTAGGGGTTTGTTCTTTACATCGCGAAGCCATTGGTAATTTACAGCTGCCACACAATTTAAAGGTTGGCGAATGTATAGAAATGACAAAACAGCAGCTCGAAAGTAGCATTTTTAACAAATGATCTAAAAAGGTTAGATACTTTTACCAAAAGAGTTAACAAAACATTGTGTGAAATAGTTATAGCATTTAACAAAAAAGTTTGTTATAATACTAGAGTAAAAAGGAATTTTATTAGGAGGTCCATTTTTATGGCAAGTTTATCTCTTCGCAACGTTTACAAAAGATACCCCGGTG
>JAZNSJ010000076.1:0-3367 GCA_045591155.1 Acutalibacteraceae bacterium
GGTCGTGGCGGCAATATTGTTTTTCAGGTGGATGATAATCTATCTACATTAGCTGATTTTCGTTATAAACGTAAATACTGTGCTGAAAACGGTGAAAACGGCAAAGCAGGGCGTAGCACAGGAAAATCTGCACCCGCGCTGCTTATTAAGGTTCCGCGCGGTACCGTTGTAAAAGAAACCGAAACAGGCAGAATCATAGCCGATTTATCTGATGACGAGCCCGTTGTTGTAGCCAAGGGTGGCAACGGCGGCTGGGGCAATACACATTTTGCAACCTCTACCCGTCAGATACCCCGTTTTGCAAAAAACGGCAACCCCGGCGAAGAGCTTGACGTTACCCTTGAGCTTAAACTTCTTGCCGATGTAGGTCTTATTGGTTTTCCAAACGTTGGCAAATCAACATTTTTGTCGGTTGTAAGCGAGGCAAAACCCAATATTGCAAACTACCATTTCACAACCCTTACCCCAGTTCTTGGTGTAATTAGAATGGGTGAGGGAAGCTCGTTTGTAATGGCAGACATACCGGGTCTTATTGAGGGTGCTAGTGAGGGTATTGGTCTTGGCCACGAATTTTTACGTCACGTAGAGCGTTGCCGTATGCTTGTTCACGTGGTAGATATTTCAGGAAGCGAAGGTCGCGATCCAATAGACGATTTTGAAAAAATAAATGCTGAGCTTGCGGCTTTTAGCGAAGAACTAATACAGCGTCCGCAGGTGGTTGTAGGTAATAAATGTGACCTTTGTGAAGAGGAAGATATAGAAAAATTTGCTAAATACTTTGAAGGCAAGGGTTATAAATTCTTTCCTGCTATGGCGGCTATTGCCGAGGGAACGCAGGATGTTATAAACTTTGTAGCAGCAGAGCTTGCAAAATTGCCGGCAATAAAGGTTTATGAGGCCGAGCCTAAGCCACAGCTTGATTTAAGTGTTGACAAAAAACGCACCTTTAACATTCGTGTTTGTGACGGGGTTTACTTTGTTGAGGACGCACCGTGGATTATGGATGTTATGAACAGCGTTGACCCAGACGATTATGAGTCGCTTCAATACTTTGAGCGTGTAATGCGCCAGACGGGTATTATTGATGCGCTTCGTAAAGCAGGTGTCAGTGAGGGTGACACGGTAAGCGTTTATGATGTTGAGTTTGATTTTGTAGATTAAGGTATAATAATTATGGATAACGTAAATTTATTAAGTCCATCGGTGCTTGCATTCGTTGGCGATGCGGTATACGGCTTACTTGTGCGTACACGTCTTGCCGAGGTTAATCGCTCGTCAGGAGACCTGCACAGCATGTCGGTTAAATATGTTAGCGCAGTAGCTCAGGCCGAGGCATTTAAAAAAATAGAAAACCTTCTTACTGAAAAAGAACTTATGATTTTTAGACGCGGCAGAAATTTCCACCCAGGTAATACTCCCAAAAGTGCCACAAGCGGTGAATATCATACAGCAACAGGACTTGAATGTTTGTTTGGTTTTTTGCATTTATCAAAACAAAACGAGCGCATACAAGAGTTGTTTGAAATTATATGGTAAAAAACTGTATATTAAACATACCCCCACACAAAATATTTTGTGTGGGGGTTATTCAATGAAAAAAACTGCTTTAAAACACTTAATAAATATACTGTATTTTATTATTGGTTCTATTGTATATTCTATTGCTGTTAATGTTTTTTTATCGCCAAACGGTATTTCTCCGGGTGGCTTTACCGGTGTTGCGGCTGTAATTAATCATATTACAAACATACCTACCGGAACAATGCTGTTTATCTTTAATATCCCCGTGCTTATATTGGGGTATATTAAAATGGGCGGTATGTTTATTTTAAAAACCTCTTTTGTTACTGCACTGGTATCGCTTAGCCTTGATATATCGGCACAGCTTTTGCCTGCGCTTAAAACCGATGGAATATTGGCCTCTATGTTTGGCGGTATATTAATGGGAATAGGACTATCTCTTATATTGCTTCGGGGCGCTACCACAGGTGGTATAGATATTATTGCAAAGCTTATAAATCGAAAATACCGTCATCTTAGCGTAGGTAAAATAATTCTTATGGCAGACGGTATAGTTATAGTCATTAATGCCCTTGTATACAAAAATGCCGAAAGTGCATTATATTCTATTATTGCTATGTATATGGGAACGCGTATTATGGATGTGCTGCTGTATGGCGCCGATAAAGGAAAAATAATTTATATAGTAACAAGCAAGCCAAACGATATTTGCCACGAGATAAACCACACCATAGGTCGAGGTGTTACAAAGCTTTCGGTTGTGGGTGCATATACAGGAGAAAGCCGCACAATGCTTATGTGCACCGTGCGTGTTCATGAGGTTGCCGCAGTGCACGATGCAGTAAAACGGTATGACGAGCGAGCTTTTATTGTTGTAAGCGACGCGGGAGAGATAATTGGTGAGGGATTTAAAATGCACAATTAAGCCAACTATCTCACGGGTCGGTCGAAATCGTACGATATTCCTAAAATATAATCAGCCGAAACCTTATAATAATTGCATAGGGTTATAAGGTGTTCAATTGGTAAAGGAAACAAACCTCTTTCGTATTGACCGTAATAACTACGGGTTGTATTTAACAGCTGAGCAACAGCTTCTTGTTTTAAATCGTGGTCTTCACGTAATTCTTTTAAAATTTCATAGTATTTTTTCACAATTAACACACCTTTGATTTGTACTATATGTAAATTATAGCACGGTTGACATTTCGACCATTGACAAGGTCGAATTTTCGACCTATAATATAAATAAAACATTAAAGGAGTAGTTATATGTTTAAAATAAGGTTAGAACTTATAAATGAATTACACAATATATTCTTTGAGCTGGCGGCAATAACATATTTGCAGAACGTTATACGTGACGAAAGCGCCGAAAACAATTTTTATGTAGAGGGATTCGAGTTTTTAAAAAGAGAGGGAACTCTATTTTGTTAGATAAACAAACCGATGCAATATTAAGAATGAAAGAATTGTTGTTTAAAGATGACTTTAATATAGGTGAAACATAACAAAACCACAATATATTGTGCTTGCTTTTACGCTAAGCTCTACATAAATTATATGCTAAAAAATAATTGTTATATTGCACAAAAACACAGCGTAAACTTTGTAAAAAATATAAGAAATTTTATGCAAAAAATGCTTGATTTTTTGCAACACTTGTGTTATTATCATATGGCACGCTGCGAGAATGCGGCGTAAAACATGCGTTGATGCGGGAGGTGGCCCATCTTGAATGGGGAAATTTCCGCGGAGTATGTCCGATTTTAAACCGGGCGAAAGAACTTGGAGGCACTAACGGTTACTTGCGAAACCGAAGGTGTCGCGGCGATGCGAGTCGCTG
>JAZNSJ010000077.1:0-3170 GCA_045591155.1 Acutalibacteraceae bacterium
TGGTCAACAGCCTGTGCAACACCTACTACATGCACAGCAGCCCAAGTCTTTTCGCCTGATTGCTCTTCAAATTTACTTGCAGGCGCCTTACAAATAGGGCAAGCATCTGGTGCTGCATCGCCTTCGTGAACATAACCGCAAATCATACATACATACTTTTTCATTTTAAAATCCTCCAAAAATTATAGTTTTATTTTTAAAATTTATTTATTGCTTATTGCAATTTTTACATACCCCATATACTACGCATACGCTGCTTTCAGGTGTGAAGCCATCAAATTGGGCTATGCCCTTTAACTTGTTGCTTTGTACCCTTGAGTCAATTATTGCGCCACAGCATTTACAGTGAAGATGCAGGTGAAACGATTTATCACCGTCGTAATGTTCGCATCCGTCGCCAACCGTAACACTTAATATTTCGCCGCTTTCTACAAGCGATGCGAGATTACGGTAAACCGTACCCAAGCTAATGTTTGGTATGGTCTTGCGCACCCCATCATAAACCTGTGCGGCTGTAGGATGGTCGCAGCGTCCTCGCAATTCATTAAGTATTGCTTCTCGCTGCTTTGAATAGTTTGCCATAACTCACCTCTTTCTCAAAAGTAGTAATCGTTACTACTTTTTACGCTTTTAATTATACACACCTTTTTTTATTTGTCAAGTATTTTTTCTTGACTTTTTTTAAAAAATTTTTTAAAATAAACTTGTTCAAGTTTTTAACAATCTTTTTTTAGAGGTAGTAATAATGAATTCAACAGGTATTTCAAATTCGGTAATAAATAGATTGCCGCGCTATTATAGATTTTTAGGTGAACTTAAAAAAGAAGGGCTTACACGTATATCTTCACGCGAATTATCCGAGCGTATGCACCTTACAGCAAGCCAAATTCGACAAGATCTTAACTGCTTTGGCGAGTTTGGCCAGCAGGGATACGGCTATAATATAGAACTGTTACAGGGTGAAATTGCGCGTATTCTTGGTCTTGACCGCCCACAAAATGCAATTTTGATAGGCGTTGGTAATTTGGGAAAGGCCATTGCGCATTATATAAACTTTGAATCAAAGGGGTTTCATCTAATTGGTATGTTTGACTCAAAAGAATCTCTTGTAGGTCAAATGGTACGCAACGTGCCTATAAGACATATATCTACATTAGATGAATTTTGCCGCGAAAATATGCCCCGTGCCGCCATTCTTTGCGTACCAAAGGAAGCTTCTAAAGAAATTTGCGAGCTACTAATTAAGCTTGGTGTAAAGGGATTTTTAAATTTTAGTCACTATGATATATCGCTCGATCACCCAAATGTAGAGGTTGAAAACATCCACTTTGGCGATAGTCTTATGACATTATCATATAAACTCAATAATTAAACTTTTATAATAAAATACAAAGACGACGGTTTAGATATGCAAAAGCACCCGAAAGATTTCGGGTGCTTTTGCGTGTGATAACGAACGCTTTTATGTTAAAATAGTTTGGCGACCAATATTATTATAGCCGAAGTTCGTCTAAAAGTCAATAGTCATTTTTCGTCTTGTTAAAATATATTTGGTGATATTTATGACAATACCTGAACGACTTAAAAGTTTAAGAGAAGAACACAAAGACCATTTAAATCAAACCGAATTAGGAAAAAGACTTAACAAAAGTCAACGAGCCATATCAAGACTTGAAACCGGCGAAGCACATTTGCAAGACGATGATATTGTTGCCTATTGTAAATTTTTTAACGTTTCCGCCGACTATATATTAGGTCTGCCCGATTTGCCATATCCGAAAAGATAATATCGATATGCGTAAGCTGTTCCCTACAATTTTGAAAATGTATGTTTCGCGTATGCGAAGCATACATTATTTTTTTAACCTAAGATTTCCACAAATGTCGGCAACCTCATTTGTTAAAAACAACAGCGCTGTTATGTTTGGAATAGCCATTAATCCGTTTAAAGTTTCGGCAACTACCCATACCGCATCGGCACGAAACACGGCGGCAGGTATCTGTGCTAAAACAAAAAAGATTAAAAAGGGCTTCTTTGCGGAATTTCCACACAAAAAGGTTATAAATTTTGTGCCATACAGTCCCCAACCTATTACCGAAGAAAAGGCAAAAAAACACACCACGGGGCAAAATACAAAAATAATGTTTTTTCCATAAACCGAACAAAGAGCATTTAATGTAAGATCAGCCGCTGCATCAACTCCATAGGTAATATCGCCCGCGCAAAGCAAGGTTAACGCTGTTAATGTACAAACCACCACGGTGTCAATAAATACTTCCACAATGCCCATAAGACCAAGGCTTACCTCGTCGCCGTCGCTGCAAGCATATGCCGTTGGAGCCGTGCCAAGTCCTGCTTCGTTTGAAAACACACCGCGCGACATACCAAAACGCACACCCACAAATGCTGAACCTATCACACCTCCTGTAACGGCCTTTGCATTGAAAGCCCCTATAAAGATTTGAGATAATGCCAACGGAATTTTATTGTAGTTTGCGGCTATTGCACCAACCGTTATACCTATATAAAGTATAGTCATAATAGGTATTACCTTTTCACAAAAGCGACCTATACTGCCGTCGTTTCTTAAAACGGCGGCGCAGCACACGGCACAAATTACACCTACCAACAATTTTATTAAAAAATCCACGCGCGGAGAAACTTTTAAAACTGTGCGAAAAAGCGCGCTTACACTTGTCGACATAGTGTTTATTTGTGTCATATTTCCTACACCAAACGCCGCCGCAACGCCAAAAACACAAAACACGGTGGCAAGCGGCGCAAAAAAACGTGGAAGAGCATTTTTTATGTAGTACATTGCGCCGCCCGTGTTGCTGCCGTCACGGCTTTGCTCACGGTAGCGCACGCTAAGCGCTATTTCCGCAAATTTTATCATCATACAAAATATAGCCGACACCCACATCCAAAACACAGACCCTGGGCCACCCAATGCGACGGCGCCTGCCACACCTACTATATTACCTGTGCCCATAGTGGCCGATAGAGCTGTGCTTGCCGACTGTAACGGTGTCATTTTATTTCCATCTTTATTAGTAGTTTTTTTAAAAAAGGCTTTAATTGAAGCTTTAAAAAATCTTATTTGAAAAAATCCTGTTCGTACAGATAAAATAACCCCTGTAAAGAAAATCAGCAACAAGGTAGGCGTTCC
>JAZNSJ010000078.1:0-6467 GCA_045591155.1 Acutalibacteraceae bacterium
AGATTTAACATAAAATGATTTTCATCGCGTCCTTCACGAAAAACTCCCGTAATATCAATGCCGCTATTAACAAAGGCATCAAAAACAGGCGTGTCAACCTCGTAGCAATCCTCGCAAATGCAAGGTCCTATTGCCGCTATAATATCTGACGGGTTACAACCGAATTCTTTTACCATTTTTTCTACTGTAACCTTACCAATTTGACTTACCGTACCTCGCCAACCTGCGTGAGCGGTAGCACATACGCGCTTTACGGGGTCGCAAAAAAGCAATGGTGTGCAGTCGGCATATTGTGTTACAAGTGCTACTCCCGACTCGTTTGTAATAAGACCGTCAACACCACTGAAGCTTGGTTTTGTATACCCTGTTCCACAATCGTTTTTTGTAACAACACGAACATTGTTGGTGTGTGTTTGACGACTTAATACAAGGTCAGATATATCTATACCAACCGCGCCACAAAGACGGCGATAATTTTCCTCCACCTTGTTGAAATCATCGCCACCTAAAAAACTTGTGTTCATACTACTGTACTGCCCCTCGCTTACTCCACCCAATCGGGTAGAAAAGGTGTGTCTAACAGCGCCGCACGCCTGTAGTTTTGGAAAGGTAATATAAACCAAATTGCCGCAATTGTTTATTTTTAAACTTTTACTGTTCATTGGCGCCCTCGATTTCTTCTAAAAGCTGATTTGACTTTATTTTAAGCCGATTTGCTGCTGATTTTCCTAATTTATTGGTTATAATCTCAAACGCCTCACTTATTTGCGGTGGTCTTTGCTGTGGCGAATGAGTATCACTTGCTATATATGATATGTAGCCTCGTCTTATTAACTTTTGGCAAAGGCGTGTTGTTTCTTTAGAGACTGTTGCGCCTGCATTTATATGCGCAATAGCATAACCGTCGGATATAAGCTTTAAAAGTTTTTTAAAGCCCGACACTTTACTGTATCTTTCAATATGAGCAAGTATAGGCGTAATACCTTGCCGTTCATTTATATCTATTATATCCTGTAAAACTGTTTTTGTAATCGGCGCGCCGTAAGGCAATTCTAAAAGCAAATAGTTTGTGCCACTTATTGCAAATTGTTTTATAGCGCAGCTTTTACCCATACCATTAAAGTACCTTAGTTCGCACCCCAAAAAAACCTTTGGCAAATCGCAATATGCGGTTTGAGATTTTAATTCTTCAAATGCTTTGTGTATAAATTGTGTGAACTCCTCCGCGTTATCAGTATCGGGATAAAAGTGAGGTGTTGCTATAACGTGGGTTACACCCTGCTGATTCAACATCTCAAGCAGTGTAAGTGCCGTTTGCATATCTTTTGCCCCATCATCAACCGCAGGCAGTATATGTGTGTGTATATCAAGAAAAGCCATAAATTACCTTCTTTGTAAAAAATCGGGAAAACGCCGTGGTTCTCCCGATAAAATAATAGCGATTATTGCTTTTGCTCTGTTTGTTCAGCAGCCTTTTCTGCATTTTGCAATGTAGGAGCATTACCATAGCCATAACCGTATTTTGAATATGTGTGCCTACGATAGTACCCATTTTTGCGGTAGCCATATCTACGATATCCATAGCCCCTGCCCGATTTTGGATTAGCCGCATTCATAATTGCGCCCAAAATGTTTATTCCCGCAAATTTTGCAGAGTCGATTGCGCGTTGTATAGCATCGGTAGGGGTTACCTGATCCTTTACAACCAACACCAGTCCGGCAGTATGCGGCGCAATAACCAAGGCATCGGTTACAACATCCATAGGTGGAGTGTCAATAATTACATAGCTGTACTCCTTGCCTACCGTTTCAACCAATTCTTTAAATCTTGCCGAGCCCAACAACTCCGACGGATTGGGAGGCACCTGACCTGCTGTAATAACATCAAAGGTGTCACTTATGTGATTTATAACCTCTGAATATTTGTTAAAGCCTGCAAGAACATTTGAAAGACCCGCATTGTTTTCAAGCTTAAGCTTTTTATGAATGGAGCTGCGACGCATATCGGCATCAATAAGCAGGACCTTATCACCAAGCTGTGAAAAGGCGATAGCCATATTAACCGACGTAGTAGACTTACCCTCACCAGCCTCGGGACTGGTAATACCAAACACCTTTGTATCACTTGATGACAATAAAAAGGTAAGATTAGTACGAATGGTTTTATACGCTTCTACCACGGCAAAGGGAACCTGGCGAGACTCGCTTATGTTCATAACAGTTGCTTTGCTTTCGTTCTTTTTCTTAATAGCCACTGCTATATCCTCCTCTACCTCTTTTTTTGCGATAAGCATTAGATTCTGCGTTCTCAAAATCCGGAACGGCGCCTAAAAGCGGCACATCAAAATTACTTGTAAAATCTTCTTCGCCCTTAATTGCACGGTTTGTTGATTCTATGATAAATAGTATAATGTATGCTACTACTGCACCAACAGCACCAGCTGCGGCGGTGGTAGACATTGTTTTTGGATAGGTTTTTGAAGCTTTTATCGCGGTAGACGCTACCATTGCTCTTGAATGGGGGACAAATTCGGGTATGTATCCACAAGAAATTTCTACAAATTTGTTTGCAATACGCATTGCTTCTTTTGGATCGGTGCTTGAAAAGGTTACATCTATAAACAGTGTTTCGTCGCCTCTTCTTGCAACGGTGGTTCGACCCATAAGATTTTGGTATTCGTAGCCCTTGCCCAACTGGTCTGCAACCTTTTTGTAAATATCGGGTGTTTTTAGAATATCTATAACGGTATATGACAGATGCAACGATGCCGAAATATCACTTGCAGAAACGGTTGTTTTGTCGGTATAGTCATTATAAACTGTAACGGCACCGTTTGTTACCAATATAGACGCCGTAGCGCTATACGACGGAACAAGGAACAGCTTGCAATAACCAAATGCTCCTGCAGCAAATATTAAGGCAGCCAAAATAATAACCCATATCCTGCGCCACGCAAGCATTACAAGGTCCATAATATTGATTGTTTTTTCTTCCATTTTATTCCTCTTCTCAAAATAAAATATTAAAGTTTAGCATACACAATTTATAATAACATTTTTATATCACTTTTGCAAGAAATTATTTTGCATATTGTGTATATAAATTAATTTGATCGTATATGGTAGGCCAAAGACTAAGTCCCTTAAGAGTTACGCACACATATTTTGTACCGTTATCACTTTTACCAAAAGAGGCTATGCAATACCCCGCTTCACCAACATATCCCGTTTTGCCACCCAATATATCGGCGCCTTCAGGCTCTGTGCCGTACATATGGCTAAAAAGCGTACTTGTAAGAGGTATACCATCGGGATGCTGGTCGGTAGGTGACGTAGTGTACTGATAGGTAGAAAGAATCTTTTGGCACAATTCGTTTTCCATAGCAGCGCGTACAATTACGGCCATATCCTCTGGCGTAGTGTAGTGATTTTTATCAAAAAGACCGCTTGCGTTTGTAAAGTTGGTGTTTTTTAATCCCAATTCTTTTGCCTTTTTGTTCATCAGCTTTACAAATTCTTCTTCACTTCCTGCAATTTTTATAGCAAGCCCCGCAGTAGCATCGGCGCCAGATGGTAATATGGCGCCATAAAGCATATCGGTCATATTTATTGATTCCTTATTTGCAAACCCTGCCATAGTTGCTTCCTGTTTAAAAAAGGGGTCAGTTATTTCGTAACTGAAGGTAAACGTATCGTTATAATCGGTTATATAATCATAAGCTGTAAGAATTGTCATTATTTTTGTAGTAGACGCAGGGTAACATCGCTCATCGGCATTTCGCGCTGCTACAACCGTATTTTTATCACAATTTACTACAATGATGCCCTGACTTACGATATCCTCTGCTATTTGAGCGGTGTCATTGGTATAGTTTGCAAAATAATTCACCTTTTCTTTAACATCGCTTACCGTATTGTCGGTGCTTTGGGTAGTTGATGGCGTTTTGTCTTCTGATTTTGTATTTTCGGGTAAAGCTATTACAATTATAAGCACCAAAGCTAATACTACTGCCGTTATATATACCCAAGGTCTAAATTTAAAAAACCCGCCGTAAACCTTTTTTGATGGTTTTGGCTGTTCTTTTTGCTTTTCAACTGGCTGTGATTTTCTTTGTATGCTTTTTTCTATGGCAGAAAAATATTCGCCGTAATCTTTGTTATTAAATTGTTCGGACATATATTCTCCACCTTTATCTATGTTCGCGTAGCGAACATAATTTTATTATACAAACATTAACAATTCCCCTTTCAAAAGGGGAATTTTAATTTTAAAATTTGCGTCCTGCTCCGCCTCCGCCAAACGAGCCTCCGCCACCGCGAAATCCGCCGAATCCACCCGACCCGCCTCCAAATCCGCCGTGATGATGGAATCCACTGCCAAAAAATCGCGGTGAACCAAATATAAATAATCCGCCTCGTCTGCCGAATATTAGTACATAAAGCGCAACTATCACGATAAGCGCCAACCACGATAGCGCGACCTCGCCAGCGGTTGCCTGTGCTTCATTTGTTTGGGGAATAAGATCAATAGGCACATAATTTTCTGACGGTTGCATACCGTATTCTATATAGACCTCGTTAACGATTGCATTATAAACGCTTACAAGTCCTGTCGAAAAATTATCGTTTGAAAAATACGAAACACCGTAGGTATCTATTATTCTGCCTGTTTTACTATCTGGTAACGCACCTTCAAGACCATATCCTACCGCAATATATATTTCACGGTCAGATTCAGATAACAAAATTACAATGCCGTTATTTTTAGTATTATCACCAACACCCCACTCGCGACCTATTTCTAACGCGTAGTCTTGTATTGGCTTATTACCAAGGCTATCTACCGTTACAACAACAGCCTGCGCAGTGGTTGCCTGTTGTAATGCAGCACCGCTTGTGTATATAGCATTGGCATCTGCCTCGGTTAAAATTTGGGCAAAATCATTTACAAAAAATTTTTCGGTAGGAGTAGGATACTGTTGTCGTGCTTGTTTACCGCACGACGCTAACGAAAATAAGATTATGGCCACTATAGCAAGTGCTGCCGCTACCCTTAAAATTCTATTTTTCATATTAACTAAAGTCTACTGTTGGCGCATTGTTTGCCGACTCGTCTGCCTCAAAATATTCTACCTGATTAAAGCCAAAAATTCCCGCAGCGATACTACCTGGAAAACGGCGAACCGACTTGTTGTAAATGCTTGCCGCATCGTTGTAATCCTTACGGGCTACAGCAATTCGGTTTTCGGTACCTGCAAGTTCTGTTTGCAAATCAATATAAAGCTGGTCAGCTTTAAGCTCGGGGTATGCTTCGGTTACGGCATTTACCCAAATATCAATAGCACTATCAAGCTGTGCCGAAGCAGTAGCCTGTTCCCCAGCGCTCGATGCTGATGCTACCTTGGAACGCGCCTCGGTTACTGCGGTAAAGGTTGACTGCTCATAGTCTGAATATCCTTTTGCGGTGTTTACAAAGTTTGGTATTAGGTCGGCACGACGCTGAAGCTGTACCGATATAGTAGATTGCGCGGTTTTTACTGCCTCTTGTTTGTCTATAAATCCGTTATAAGAGCTTACAAGTGAAATTGCAATAACCGCCACTACTGCAATAATAGCAATTATAATTATTAAGCCTTTTTTCATTTTTTTAACTCCTTCACAAATTCTTCAATTCGTTTTAATGCCTCTATAATGTGTTCTGTACTGTAACAATAAGATGCTCTTACAAAACCCTCGCCGCCTTTACCAAACGCGGTGCCCGGCACTACGGCTACATGCTTTGACTCAAGCAGCTTTTCGCAAAACTCATCACTTGAAAGCCCTGTGCTTTTTATGCAAGGAAATGCATAAAAAGCGCCCTTCGGCTCGCGACAGTTAAGCCCTGCCTTGTTAAAGCCATTAACAATAAGTCTACGGCGACGGTTATATTCTGCCTTCATATCTGCTACGGCTTCGTCACAATTTTTAAGCGCCTCAATAGCTGCATACTGAGCCGTTGTAGGTGCGCACATTATGGCAAATTGGTGTATTTTTGTAATCTGAGACATAATTTCTTGCGGTCCGCAAGCAAAACCCAGTCGCCAACCTGTCATAGAAAAGGTTTTTGAAAAACCGTTTATTAAAATTGTACGCTCACGCATACCATCAATAGACGCTATTGACACGTGTGTGTTTTCTGCAAAGGTAAGTTCTGAATAAATCTCATCAGAAATAACCAAAATATTAGTGTCGCGTAAAATTTCTGCTAATGCCTCTAAATCGGCGCGTTCCATAATAGCTCCTGTAGGATTACATGGATATGGTAATATAAGCGCCTTTGTTTTTTCGCTGATTGCATTGCGCAACTGCTCTGGCGTTACCTTAAAATCGTTTTCTGCCAAAGTTTCAATAATTACAGGTACACCGCCGCAAATTTGTGTAATTGGTTCATAACAAACATAAGACGGTTGGGGAATAATAACCTCATC
>JAZNSJ010000079.1:0-14973 GCA_045591155.1 Acutalibacteraceae bacterium
GTCAGCCCCGTTATGACCACTTCGATACGTCTACAAATATTAAGCCGCTAATACAAGCGGCTTATATATTATATTGATTTTTATAAGTGTTGTCAAGAACTTTAAGATTTTATTTTACCATATTAATTTATTGCCCTACAAACACACTCATCGCATTTACAAGCGCGGGACTACGCGTTGCAGATACATTATTTATAAACATAACGTCCTGTATACCTCGTTCGTCAACAAACTGACGAAGTGTGCCTGGGAACACCTGATTTATATAGCGATAGTCAACAACGTAAACGTTCTGATAGTTTTGTGTAAGATATGCCACCATTGCGTTACCAAACGATTCTTTAATAACGAGGCAGGATGAACCGTCAGTAATGGTAGGATTTGTCATAATACCGTAGGGATGATCACCGCAAACAAATGTTAAATACTTGTTGGCGGCACTGAGTTTATTGCCGTCGGATACAATACTGTAATCTATTTCACCCGATTGCGTAAAGGTATGTATTTTTTGTAATTGTGTAGGCTCGTAAGCCATAACATAATCGGGCGCATTGCCAAGACTTGCCTTTTGGCCTGATTCGGCATAAAAAGAGCCAAGAAAACCGTCAAATTTATGTTCGATAAAAGCGGTCAGTTCGGCAGGAACTACGCCCTTTGCAGTCATTAAATCACGATATGAGTAATATGCGCCAAGAGCAGTCCAATGATGGTCGGTACGGAAATATATGTATTCATTTCTATGTGACATAAGAGTAGAGCAAACGTCAATTTTACTTACACTTGGCGATATAAGCGAATACATATAATCAATAGCTTTTTTTTGGTCTGATGAATTTGTGCTACCACTATAGCTTTCCGGCAGGGTTATTGCCATACTTGTAGGTATTATCATATTATATACCTTTGATTTACCTTCAAGTATTTGTGCTGCGCGATTTATTGTAGCAGCATAACTGTCGGCAGTAGCTTGATTAAAGTTATAATACTCATACGCAGCATTATCAACTATAAGCATTGCGCCAAGCTGCTCTACCGCAGGTAGCTGAAGTTCAGGTTCAGGCTGTGGTTGTGGCTCGGGCTCGGGGGTTACAACCTCCACTACTTCTGACTCAGTTTCAGAAGAATCGGTTGATATGGTTTCCTGCGACGAGGTTATATCGGGTATCTCGTCACCCTGTATTACCTCACCGTGTACCTGAACGGTATTTATACCAAACATATTAGTTACTTTTGTGTTAAGTGATACAAAACCGTCACGCAGTGGAAATGTATCAGAAAACCAAAGATTTATTTCATCAAAATAATCACCTGAGGCAAATGTCGACCACGAAAACTTTGGGAATTTTTTAAGGTCGCGTTTTTCTACCTCGGAATAGCTTCCACGAAACACAGGAAAAATAGCCAATATAGCTGCCGCTATCCAAATAGTTAAAACTATGCGCATCATATTAATATCAACAATATGCTGTGAACGAATATTTTTAAGCAACTTCATATTATCATCAAGATTGCGTTCTTCTTCACTTTGGTCAATAACAGCAATTTGTTTGAGCGACATATAGCATATTCCTCCTTTCGAAAATTTTAATTTTTTTAAAATTGAAAATACAAAAATGGATTATAGCTGTCACCAACTAGGGCCGCTGTTGAAAGCAACAGCAGTATTAATGGTATTGCTATTCTACCTATGGTATAAGGCGCCGATACCGCCTTTTTGTCCATATATGTATATCTTATAAGGCTACCTATTTTGCGTATAACCGGCGTTGATACAAATGCGCAAAATAAAAGAATAAAAATATTAGAACCTAAAAGTGTTGTGGTTTCAAAATCGGTAAATGCATTACCGTTTGCGCCAAACATTCCGCGTAGTACAGTGATTATATCACCCATATTATCAAAACGGAAAAGTATCCAGCCAAAATAAACAATTAATACCAGATATATGTGTGATACAATTCTATCTTTTGAAAGCATACGGCTTAAAAATAGTTTTTCTAAGAATATAAATACAAAGAAATAAAGTCCCCACAGTACAAAATTCCACGAAGCGCCATGCCAAAGACCTGTTAAAAACCAAACTACAAGCAAATTAAAATATGTACGCACCCTGCCCTTTCGATTACCACCAAGCGGTATATAAACATAATCGCGGAAAAAACTACCAAGCGATATATGCCATCTGCGCCAAAATTCTGTAACCGAGCGCGAAATATAAGGGTAATCAAAGTTTTCAAGATAGTGTATACCAATCATTCTACCCATACCTATTGCCATATCTGAATAGGCGGAGAAATCAAGATAAATTTGTAAACTATAGGCAAATACGCCAATCCAAAGTGACAAAACGCTACTATTAATTAAACCTTCTCCGCTAACTAACAGTGTGTCGGCAATATTGCCGCAAGCGTTGGCAAGAATAGCCTTTTTTGCAAGTCCAAAGCAAAACCGCCATATACCATCTGCAATGTCCTGCGCCGTAGTGCGACGCTCTTCAAGTTCTGCACAAATATCCTTATATCTTACAATAGGTCCAGCTATACACTGGTGAAAAAGACTTACGTATAAAAGCAACATATAAAAGCTTTTTTGCGCAGGCACATCTCTGCGGTAAACATCCATAACGTAAGACATTAGCTGAAATGTGTAAAAGGAAATACCAATAGGCAAAATTATATCAAGCGTACCTATATTACGACCTGTGATAAGTCCTATATTTTCGCAAACAAAGGAAGCATATTTAAAAAAGCCAAGTAATCCAAGATTTACTATCACCATGATTAAAACACCAAGTTTTGCCTTTTTCCCATGGGGTGTTTGTTTTTCAATATATAATGATATAAACCAATCGCTCGCTGCCATAAACAACAGAAGCAAAACATATACAGGCTCGCCCCATGCATAGAAAATAAGAGAGAATATAAGCATTACGATATTTCTGGCCTTAGTAGTCTTGGCAAAATAGTACACAATTAAGTTAAGCGGTAAAAACAGATATAAGAAAAACAGACTTGAAAATACCATACTTTTCCCCTCCCAAGACGAAACTATAACATTTTAATTTTACTATTTATCTATATGCTTTGTCAACACGAAAAAGCAGAAAATTTTACAAAAAAATCACAGCACCTGCTACAACATAGCAGATGCTGTGTATTATTTAATTCAGTATTATTTCATAAATTCATACATAGCACGATAACACATATAAACATCAAGCTTTGAGGTGGTTTCATACGGTGCATGCATCGAAAGCACGGGAACACCTAAATCTATTACATCTATGCCAAGATTTGCCACATACATAGCAACGGTGCCACCGCCACCCGCATCTACACGACCAAGCTCACCTGTTTGCCAGATAATGCCTGAATTATCTAACATAGCGCGAATTTGGGCAACATATTCAGCCGATGCGTCAGATGTACCTCCCTTGCCACCGGCACCTGTATACTTAGTAAGAACAACACCATAATTTAAAAAGCTTGCATTTCTACGTTCCATAACATCTTGGAATGTTGGGTCGATGCCTGCATTAACGTCGGCTGACAAGCATTTAGAATTGCGCTTTGCTACGGTTTCATCACAACCCTGCATAACACAAATATCGTGAATAATGTGTGTTAAAAAGTCAGATTTTAAGCCGGTGTTACCGTCTGAGCCTGTTTCTTCCTTATCGGCAAGTATGGCAATAGCAGTCTTTTTTGGGGCCTCAACATTAAGAATAGCAGTAAGAGCGGGATATGCGCAAACGCGGCCATCCTGACCGTAGGCGCCTATAAGACTGCGGTCAAAACCAATATCACTTGCCTTTGCCGCCGGTACAAGCTCAAGCTCGGCCGAAAGAAAATCTTCTTCGGTAATACCGTATTTCTCGTTTAAAATGTTTAATATATTAAGCTTTACAAGCTCGCTACCCTCATCACTTTTAAAGGGCATACTGCCGATAAGCACGTTAAGCTCTTCGCCACGTATACCGTCAGACAGTGTGCGCTTGTTTTGCTCGCGAGAAAGATGAGGTAAAAGGTCATTTATAACAAACTTGGGGTCGGCATCATCCTCGCCAATATTAACCTCTACCACGCTTCCGTCTTTTTTAGCAAACACACCGTGAAGAGCAAGTGGCAAAGCAGTCCATTGATACTTTTTTATGCCCCCATAATAGTGTGTTTTAAAAAGCGCCAATTCAAGCTCTTCATAAAGTGGATTAGGCTTAAGGTCAAGTCGGGGTGAGTCGACATGAGCAGCAGCAATATTAATACCACAATCGGCGTTATCTTTACCGATTATCGCAAAAGCAACGGTTTTGCCACGGTTGTTAAAGTAAACCTTGTCACCCGCGTTGTACTGCTTACCTATTTCAAAAGGCACAAAACCTTTTTCCTCAGCTAATGCAATAGCAGCCACCACTGCCTCACGCTCGGTTTTTGCTGAATTAAGATATACCTTGTAGCCCTCGCAGTATTTTTGCATACTGTCAAGTGTGGTATCATCAATCTTTAAAAGGCCGTTCTTTTTTTCATAAAAAAGTTTTTCTTTAAGTTCTTTAATCTTGTCAGACATTTTTATGTTCCTCCAATAATTTTGTTAAAAGCTTTTGTATTTTTAAACTTAAAACCGACAGTTCACAATCATTGTATATTATATTATTGGTTTTTTCTATATAAAATTGATCGGGTTTGCCCGCATTTATGCGAAGTGTTGCAGCCTCTTCATCGATACCGTCGCGCTGCATTATACGTATTTTGCGTGTTTTTTTATCAGAAATAATGACAATTATTTCATCACAAAGGCTATCGGCTCCGCTTTCAAAAAGAGTTGGTGCGTCAAGCAATACCATATCATCGGTTATTTCCGCTTTAACAAGCCTTATAATATGTGGTAATAGTGTTTTGTTTAAAAGCTCGATGTTTTGGGGTGTAGAAAAGGCAATTTGGGCTAGTGCCTTGCGATTAAGTGTGCTGTCGGCATTTAAAATATTTCTACCAAACACATCAACCAAATCACCAAGACCGTCGCTTCCCTTTTGCACTGCAACACGGGCAAGCATATCGCAATCAACTACCTTAAAACCAAGTTGCTCAGCTACGGCGGTTACACTGCTTTTTCCGGCACCGGTAGGACCGGTAAGACCGACTACAAAGCTCATAATTTTATCACCTCAAAAGCACAAGCACGAATAAGTCTGTTATAAACTGCAAGACCTACACCGTCCTTGCTGGGGGCGTGAATATAGACCACTTTTACACCCAAGGTGTCAATATCACGCAGTACCGAAAATACATTCTTTGCAAGTGCGCTTGCATTATGCTTTGAACCATAAGATATTTTTGGTATATTTATACTATAATATTCCTCCTCAAAGCACACGGCGGCGGCATCACTTTTTTCATTCACAAACCTTATAAAGCTGTTGCTACAGCCCTCTACAAGATATGCAGTAGTTTTGGGCGCATAGTGCTTATATTTCATACCTGGCGATGCTGCAGTCTGGTCAACTTTTAACTGCTCAAGCACAGCATCATCAATAATAAGATTTGGTAAAACACTACGCAACTGCTCGGGTGTTACAGCACCGGGGCGCAAAAGGCGTGGCACATTACCCGCCAGCGACACAACGGTTGATTCTACACCAACTGTACAGTCGCTGCCCATAACCACCGCATCAATTTTACCGTCAAGGTCATCTATTACATGGGTGGCTGTGGTGGGACTTGGTCTACCCGATGTATTAGCGCTTGGGGCTGCAAGCGGTAAGCCACTTAATTTTATTATATCACATATTGTTTCATTATCAGGAAATCTTACCGCAACGGTATCAAGACCGCCTGATACACTATTAGCAATTTTGCTGCCTTTTGGCAACACCATTGTAAAGGGACCTGGCCAAAAGCTTTGCGCACATTTGTAAGCCGCATCAGATATATTTACAGCAATATCGCCTAACATATCAAGACTTGCAATATGAACTATAAGCGGATTATCTTGAGGTCTACCTTTGGCAGAAAATACCGACTTGATAGCGTCATCACTGTAAGCAGATGCTGCAAGACCGTATACCGTTTCGGTAGGAACAGCCACTATGCCACCACGCTTTAAAATTTCAGATGCAGTTTTTACGGCAAAATTGTAATTATTTATCGCATCTAATTTTTTAGTATCCATCTTATGAATTCTCCTGCGCCTTTAAGGCTTCGGCGCGATAGTAGGTTGTAAGACCGTCTACAATCTCATCAATATCGCCGTTTAAAATGCTGTCAATTTTATATAGAGTAAGACCTATTCTATGGTCGGTAACTCGACCTTGGGGATAGTTATAGGTGCGTATACGCTCACTTCTGTCACCTGTACCTACCTGTGCTTTACGATCAGAAGCAATTGCCGCATCGGCCTTTTCTTTTTCGGCATCATATAGACGCGCGCGAAGCACCTTTAAAGCCTTTTCTTTATTTTTAAATTGGCTACGCTCATCCTGACACTCAACCACGGTGCCTGTAGGAAGATGCGTTACGCGAATAGCAGATGATGTTTTGTTAATATGCTGACCACCAGCACCTGATGAACGGAAGGTATCAATTTTAAGGTCGGCAGGGTTAAGATTAAATTCTACCTCATCAGCTTCGGGAAGCACCGCTACCGTTACGGTAGATGTATGAATTCTACCCTGTGTTTCAGTGTCGGGCACACGCTGAACACGGTGAACACCACTTTCATACTTAAAACGAGAATATGCGCCTGCACCTTCAATCATAAAACTAATTTCCTTATAGCCGCCAAGCTCGGTTTCGTTGGCATTGGTGATGTCAATATGCCATCGTTTTGACTCGGCATACATTGAATACATTCTAAAAAGCGACCCTGCAAAAAGCGCCGCCTCTTCACCACCGGCACCTCCGCGAATTTCTACAATAACGTTTTTGTCATCATTAGGGTCTTTGGGCAGTAAAAGTATTTTTAGCTCATCAGCGCTTGTAATAATATTTTCTTTGGCTGTTGCAAGTTCTTCTTCAACAAGCTCTTTAAAATCCTTATCAAGACCTCCTGCCTCCAGCATTTCGAGAGCCTCTTTTTCGGCTGTTACTGCCGCACAATACTCACGATATTTTTCTACAATCGGGGTAAGCTCGCTATGCTCTTTCATAAGGCGAGTAAAAAGGGCATTATCGCTTGCAACCTCAGGTCGAGTAAGCTCTACACCGATTTGCTCATAACGGTTTTCAACCGCAGAAAGTTTTTCAAACATTATTTATTCTCTCCATTGGAAGTTAGTATTTTTTTTATGCTTTTTTCGGCAGCCTTACGCGGAAGCATTACCTCGTGTCCGCAACCGTTACAGCAAATTTTAAAATCCATTCCTATACGACGCACGGTAAATGTGTTGCATCCGCAAGGGTGATTTTTTTTCATTTGTATAACGTCACCTACATTTATAATCATAACGCTTTTCACCGCCGTTAATTATATATTCATCGTAATATTATATCCTAAAATATGGATAAAGGCAATATTTTTTTATGTATAATCAGTAATTTAAAATGAGTAATTGACTTTTTAAAGAACTACCGATAAACACAGTCATTCTCCCGTGAGTAGAGTTCGAATTTTTATTAGTAGAATTGTCAAAACCGGTTGTGGATTGCCTTTTTTGAACAAATGAGGTTATAATTACCCCATCGCATTTCAAAGGAGATTTTTTATGAACTTTAAAATTGTTGCCGACTCATCATCAGATGTGCTGAAATTTACTAGTATACCATTTGCGGCGGCTCCACTCAAAATAGTAACCGCCGAAAAAGAATATATAGACGACAGCCTACTTAACGTAGAGGATATGGTAAATGACCTTTTAAAATACAAGGGCAAATCCTCATCCTCATGTCCAAATCCAGATGAATGGCTGACAGCATTTGGTGATGCGCATAATATTTTTTGCGTAACAATTACATCTACCCTTTCTGGTAGCTACAATGCGGCTTGTTGCGCCAAGCAAATTTATGAGGAACAGCATCCTGAACGTAAGGTTTTTGTAATTAATTCACTCTCTACCGGCCCTGAAATGAAGCTTATTATAGAAAAAATTTGTGAGCTTATAAATAATGGTAATGATTTTGATGCAATTTGTAGTGAGATAACAGCATACACCAAAAAAACAGGTTTGTTGTTTATGCTTGAATCAATGAAAAATCTTGCCAACAACGGTAGAGTAAGCCAAATTACCGCTAAGGCGGCAGGACTTTTAGGAATTCGTGTTATAGGAAAAGCAAGTAATAAAGGAGATTTACAACCGCTTGATAAGGTGCGTGGAGAAACGAAAACAAAATGCACCATTATAAATCGTCTGCGTGAAGAAGGCTTTTTGGGTGGCAAGATACGTATAGCCCACTGCCTTAACCCCGAGTTCGCTCAAAGTGTAAAAGATGCTTTGGTAAAAGAATTTGAAAACATAGACATTACCGTTTATGAATGTGGTGGACTTTGCAGTTTTTATGCCGAAAAGGGCGGAATACTTATAGGATTTGAAAAATCATAAAAATAATTAAAAGGTATAACCTTCAGCGAAGCGTTATACCCTTTGTTTTTATGTTTTGTTATTTAATATGTACTCAAAAAGTGATTTACACCCAAGCTCTATTTCTTTTTCGGCGGTAGTAAAATCGCCTGAGTACCACGGGTCAGCAACGTCGTGAGGATGTGAAGTATAGTCGAGCAAACGGCTGTATTTATTTTGTGTATCTGCAGCAATATATCCCATATTACGTAGATTTTTTTGATCCATACAAATAATATAATCAAAGTTATCATAATCGTCATGTGTCATTTGACGGGCGTGTTTGTTAGAGCAGTCAATCCCCCTAGCCTTTAATATGCGCTTCACAGGAGGATAAACGCCGTTGCCTATTCCCTCGGTAGAGGTTGCCGCTGACTCTATATAAAAATCATCCTCAATTCCACTATTCTTGACTAACTCTTTCATCAAAAATTCAGCCATAGGACTGCGACAAATATTCCCGTGGCAGACAAATAATATTTTAATCATAATTTCAATTCCTTTGCAATTTATTACTCATTACATGTAGTGCCCCTTTTTAAACTGTCAGCACCAAATTTTTTACGAACGCTTAAAATTGAGTTTTCTATAACCTCTTGTTTTTCATCATCACTCACGGTATTAAAAATATCGGTTTGAAAGGCTACATTATCACCTTTTAAATTGGTTACCCTAAAGCCTACCGAGCGTAGCGGTAGATCCCACGTGTAATTTCTTTCAAAAATTTTCATAGCCTCACGCGCAAGTAAAATTGAGGTATTTAAAGGATTTATAAGGGTATGAGAATATTCCTTTGTTTTTAAATTTGTATTGCGGGTGTGTACCTGAATAGTCGCTGCATAAAGATTTTTGCGGTGTAATATCTCTGATATTTCTTCTGCTATACTAATATAAATTTTCCATACATCTTCACGCGTTTTAATATCCGTTGGTGGTGTTATTGTTCTGCCTATGCTTTTGGGTAGGTCTTCTTCGCTTGGGGGTGTTACGGGAGAGCTATCTTGACCTAAAGCATAACTTTTTAGTTGAATTCCCGATTTACCCAATAGTCGCGTAAGCATATTATCATCACATTTTGTAACATCGCCTACTGTAAATATACCGTTTTGGTTTAGTTTTTCTGCCGTTCTTTTGCCAACAAAAAGCAGGTCTGAAACAGGCAAATTCCACACCCTTTGCTTGAAATTTTCGCGGCTTATAACCGTTACAGCATCGGGCTTTTTCATATCAGAGCCAAGCTTTGCAAAAACCTTGTTAAAGCTTACCCCTACCGATATTGTTATGCCAAGCTCACGCTTTATATCTTTTCTAATTTTTTGAGCAATTTGTTCACCCGAACCAAACAGCAGCGTACTACCTGTAACATCAAGCCAGCACTCGTCTATACCAAAAGGCTCTACTAAATCGGTGTAACGCAAATAAATTTCTCTTGCGCGATGCGAATACTCGTGATACTTTTTATAATCGGGAGGAAGTGTTACAAGGTCGGGGCATTTTCGCTTTGCTTCCCAAACCGCTTCGGCTGTTTTAACACCGTGCTTTTTTGCGATTTCATTTTTGGCAAGCACAATACCGTGACGCGCCTCAACACTGCCGCAAACAGCAACCGGCATATCATAAAGAGTTGGGTTTGAAAGCAATGATACAGATGCAAAAAAATTATTTAGATCACAATGAAGTATTATGCGGTCTTTCACTTTTTACCAACCCTTTCAAACATTTGTTCTTAAATAAAGTATATAAAAATTCCCTACTTTTGTAAAGAGGGAATTTTTTGTTTTAATTTTTTCTATTCACAAGTTTCTATTAAAAAACTTACTGGACGAAAGCCGTCGTTGCAAGAAATCATTGCAGATCTGGGATTTTTCATCCAACCGTCATAAAAATTCTCACCGCCGTGAGCAAGTGTCATAACAAAGGGTGAAACGCTATCCCAGGCACTATCACAAAATCCATCGGGTTTTTGCCAACCGTTGCAGACAAACACCTGTCCTTCTTCTAAATCGCAGGCGTGTTCTATTGGATTTTCGTACCTTTGAATTAAGTCGTCATAACGCGCTTTTCGCATTACGGTTATTTTTATTTTTTTCATAATGTATACTCCACAAAATATCTATATTTGCTTTACTTTTCCAACAAGAGTTAACACCAAAAATGCCAAAAGATTGGTAAGCACAACTGCAGCGCCCGCAGGTATATCAAACACAAAAGAAAGCATAAGCCCCAATAGAAAAGATATTACCGACACCACAGCTGCTGCAATTACGGTGCATTTATAATGCTTGCAAATTCGCATTGAAGAAAGAGCCGGAAAGGTTATTATGCTTGAAATTAATAGCGCACCCATTATGCGCATACCAATAACCACGGTAATTGCTGTAAGTATTGCATTTATGCTGTTATACCATTTTGTTTTAACACCTGTTACTTGGGCAAAATCCTCATCAAAAGCGGTGGTAAAAATTTTTTGATAAAACAAAATATATATCGCTATTATAGCCATACCACAAATAGTAGCAATTATAACCTCACCCTTACCTAGAGCCAAAACACTGCCAAACATATAGTTTGTAATATCGGTATTCATACCTGTTGTAAGCGATGCTACTGTTATTCCTATTGCTAAAGCGCTGCTTGATACAATTGCAGTTGCGGCATCACCGTTTATTTTACTGTTTTGTTTAAGTCGAAGTAGTAAAAATGCCGCTACTATTACTATTGGAATAGAAAATTGTAGTGGTACTACGCCAAGCGCCAGTCCCACCGCGGCGGCGCCAAATGACACGTGTGATAAGCCGTCACCCAACATAGAAAAGCGTTTAAGCACCAAATTTACGCCAAGCAAGGCGGCGCTTACAGACAGTAATAAACCTGCTATTATTGCCCTACGCGCAAAGGGATACAATAAAACTTCACTTAAAAATTCCATCTATATATCCCCCTTTACATATTCTTGTCTTGTGCCAAAAAAGAAACCGTTGTTTGAAAGACTTAAAATATGCTTTGCATCACCTAATGCACGGGTTATATCGTGCGAAATCATAATTACAGCAAGTCCACTATCATTAAGTCTTTTAATTATTGAATACATTTCTTCTGCCGCCGATTCATCAAGACTTGTTACAGGCTCATCTAACAGTAATACTTTTTTTGCGGCGCACAGCGCACGGCATAAAAGCACCTTTTGCTGTTGACCTCCTGATAACTCACTAAAGGATTTTTCAACTATAGACTCTAACCCTAAAAGCTTTATATTATTTATTGCCTTCCGTTTTTGAGATTTGCTGTATTTAAGTCCTAAAAAGCCATTTCCTGCAAAGCCCGACATTACAACCTCACCTACACTTGCAGGAAAATCCTTTTGGTGCTGTGTTTTTTGCGGTAACCAACCAATTTCGCGCCTTGTAAAGCCGTTAAAACTTACCGTGCCCGTATGCTTTATATCAAAACCTAAAATGGTTTTCATAAGTGTTGTTTTACCCGAACCGTTTTCACCGATTATGCATAGATAATCGCCATCTTGCACGGTAAAATTTAGGTTTTTAAATACCTTTCGGTTTTCATAAAAAGCCGACAGATTATTAACCTGTATAATATTCACGAGCCCATCCTCCCTTCAAGCGCATGCGCATTTTTGTACATTATATCTACGTAGGTTATGCCGTTGTTAAAATCGTTGATAGTTATGTTATGCGCCGAGTGTAGCTCTATAATTTCTACATTAAGTTCTTTACTTAAAGCCTTAGCAATGTTTCTACTTGAAAGCTCGGTACAAAACACAGTTTTTATACCACGATTTTTTATGGTTTCGGTAAGACGCAACATTGTTTTAAGGCTTATGTCAGTGTTTACCGCACAACCGTCAAAAGCCGCCTCGTATTCAATGCCATAGTTTTCTGTAAAATATTCAAACGGAAAGCGGTCTGCAACCAGTATAAATGGATTTTTATGCTTTGATACTATGCTTTCAATTTTCTTTGAGGCAATTTGTATTTTTTGTATATAATCATCACAATTTTTTTGGTAAACCTCGGCATTTGCGGTGTCAATTTCTATAAGGCTGTCCCTTATTTTTTGTAGCATTAAAACTGCGTTATCGGGCGAAGTCCAAATATGCTCGTCCGCGTGAGTGTGATGGTTATGATGTGTATGCTTATCATAACATGACACCTCGTTTATAAGCGGCACTGCGTTTATATCAGCGCTGTCACATAAGGTATCTACCCACTTGTCTGATTCACCGCCTATATACAAAAACAGTTGGCTATTATAAACCGTATACATATCAGACGGCAACGGGTCGTAATGATGTACCTCGCTACCCGGTTTTATAAGCATTTTTAATTGTATGTTGTCACCACCCACAGCACGAGCAAAATCGTAAAGCGGAAATATTGTTGTAACAACGGTGGGTTTTTCCTGGTCTTTTACTATGCTAGTGTTTGCACATCCACAAAGCAAGAACACACAAAAAAGACAAATTATTATTCTTTTCATTTTGTAGTACATGCCTCGCAAATTCCATAAATTATTGTTTTTAAAGGATTAAGACAAAATCCGTGATGACTTTTTATGTGTTTAGCAAAGCCCTCAAGCTTGTCACACTCCATATGAATAAGACTGCCGCATTTTTCACATTTAAGGTGAAAATGCTCGCGACAACTTGTCTTTTCGCCAACGTATTGATAGCAAGTACTTTCACCAGATACCGCAGCATATTTACGTAAAATACCTTCCTCGCTTAATCTCTCAAGGCAGCGGTAAACGGTAGTTCTGCCTACATTTTTGCCATGTTGTGATAGCATATCACAAACACTATCTATTGTAAAATGTTTATCCCCTATACCTTGTAAGCACTGCATTATTGCAGATTTTTGTTTTGTTTTATAATTAGTTTGATTCATTTTATCACCACAATTTGAAATTGAATTTCATTTTCAAATTGTACACAATAATATACTGTTTGTCAAGTTTTTAACATTGCTTGTAAATTTATTATATATATTATATAATAGATAAAAATGGCGAATTGTGCGATTTGCAATAGCTTATTTTAATTTTGGAGGTTAGGTATGAAATTACCTGAAAGTATTTTACGCCCTGTAAAGCTAATACGCGGCGGTATTCATTTAGACCATCAAAAAAACACATCCGAATGTGAAAGTGTAATTATGCCCACACCAAAAACTGTGTATATACCACTGTCACAACACATTGGCGCACCGGCAAGTCCCGTTGTTAAAAAGGGGGACTCGGTTTTTGTTGGTACACTTATTGGTGAAGCTGGTGGTTTTGTAAGCGCACCTGTTCATTCAAGTGTTTCAGGTACTGTAACCGATGTAAAGGATCTTACAATAGGAAACGGTACATTACAAAAATATATTATTATTGAATCTGACGGTAAAATGGAGCGTGACCCCAACCTAAAACCCTTTGCGGTAGATAGTTTTTCTGACCTGTCTGAAGCTGCAAAGCAATGTGGTCTTGTAGGTCTTGGTGGCGCAGGCTTTCCCACCCATGTTAAACTGTCACCATCAAAAGATGTGAAGATTGACACGCTTATTATAAACGCGGCCGAATGCGAGCCCTACATAACGTCTGACTACCGCGAATGTGTAGAAGGACTTAACGATGTTATCGAGGGTGTTTACCTTATAAAGCAAAAGCTTGGTATTGAAAAGGTTGTTATAGGTGTTGAAAGCAACAAGCCGCGTGCAATCCAGTTGCTTATGCAGGTGGCTGCCGACCACCGCGACAACGATGACAGCGTAAAGATTATGAAACTGCCATCTAAATATCCTCAGGGTGCTGAAAAGGTTATTATATATTCAGCAACTGGCAGAAAATTACCTGCCGGCAAGTTGCCAAGTGATGTAGGCTGTATAGTTATGAATGTTACAAGTGTTGCAACACTTTACCGTTTTATAACCACTGGTATGCCACTGGTAGCTAAACGCATAACCGTTGATGGTGCAGCTGTAACTGAGCCTAAAAATCTAATAGTGCCTATCGGTACACCTATTAAAGAAATTCTTGATTTTGTAGGCGTAGATATGGAAAGGGTTGACCGTGTGCTTATGGGCGGTCCTATGATGGGTAATCCCGTTGTAAGCTGTGAATCGGTTTTAGAAAAACGCAACAACGCAATACTTGTTATGCATGACGCAAAGCCACAGCCACAAACCGCTTGTATCCGTTGTGGACGCTGCGCTGATACCTGCCCTATGTCGCTATATCCCGCTATGGTGGAAACGACTCTGCGACTTGGCGATAAGCAAAAACTTAACACGCTTAACATAAATTACTGTATGGAATGCGGATGCTGCTCTTATGTATGTCCTGCAAAGCGACCTCTTACACAGGTGATGCGCACCGCCAAAGCAGAGATAAGGAGGCAAAAGTAAATGGGTAAGCTTTTAAAGGTT
>JAZNSJ010000080.1:0-8654 GCA_045591155.1 Acutalibacteraceae bacterium
CATCATATACACCTACGCACAATTGACGGAAATAATATTTATGCCACCATGCATATTGTAACCGACTGTGATCCTCACACAACAAAAGAAAAAGTGCGGCAAGAACTCGCCGAACATGGTATTACTCACTCAACATTAGAACTCGAATCAAGTGATGAGCATTGCCACGATAAGCATTGCCATATAGAACGCTCTCATAATAATCATTGTCACCATCATCATTAATGAAAAAGCGCGGTTTTAACCGCGCTTTTTCATTTATAATATTGTTTCATCCATCCACTTTTTAAGGTCTTCGAGCCAAGCGTGCGCCAAAACTGTTTTTGAATCAAGTTTTTCGTCATCTATTGTAAGATGGTCTGCTGTTGAAAGACCGTGAACACCGTAAGGGTATATACGCAAACTAAACGGTACCTTATTATCTGCAAGAGCAGTAGCATACACAAGGCTGTTTTTTACAGGCACCACCTGATCCTCGGTTGTGTGCCAGATAAAAGTAGGTGGTGTATCGGGGGTTATCAACCCATCACAAGAATATTTTGCAACATTATCACCCACGGGATATGTACCAAGCAAATTGACGAAGCTACCCTTGTGAGCAAAGGTTTCATCAGCCGAAATTACAGGGTAGCAAAGCACGCTAAAGTTTGGCTTTTTACTTTCAGGGAACACTTCGCGCACAACACCACAGTTGTAAACATTACTATAATGCGCCGCAAGATGTCCACCAGCCGAAAAACCAATAATGCCGATTTTTTCGGTATCGCAGTGCCACTCATTAGCATTTTTATAAATTTCTTCAAAAACTGCCGCTACCTCGCGCAACTGTATGGGGTAACGATGCGGTGCGCAGGAATATTTAATCACAAAAACATTAAATCCCCAATTTAAAAATTTAAGTGCTATGGGCTCTGCCTCACGTTCAGAGCAGTATGCGTAACCACCGCCCGGACAGATAACAATCGATGGGCGCTTTTGGTTCTCTCTACCCATTTCTATTATGTTTTGCGGCAGATAGCAAGTAAGTGTAGGATTTCGGTCAGCCTCGCCTAAAAAACTATATTTATCCTTTAAATTAATTTCAATAATTCTCATATTATCACCTTATTTAAAGAACACTTCATTGTATCGAGTAATGGCTTCTTCGATTATCTTTATTGCTACGTCAGCGCTTGCCACCTCTTCTACTGCGGTTTCTTTGTCCTCAAGATTTTTATACACCGCAAAGAAGTGACGCATCTCATCAAACAGGTGCCTTGGCAACTCGTCGATAGATTTATACATATTGTAATTTGGGTCATTGCTGGGAATAGCAATTATCTTTTCATCGCGTGAGCCACCGTCTACCATTGCAATAACACCAATAGGATATGCACGAACAAGTGTAAGCGGCTCTAAATCCTCGGCGCAGATAAGAAGCACATCAAGTGGGTCGTTGTCGTCACCATAGGTGCGAGGAATAAATCCATAGTTTGCAGGATAGTGTGTAGAGGTATAAAGCACGCGGTCAAGTATTATATATCCCGTTTCTTTATCAAGCTCATATTTTTTGCGGCTACCCTTTGGAATTTCAATAACACATAAAAAGTCATTGGGTTTTATTCTTTCGGGAGATACATCGTGCCAAATGTTATTCATAAATATCACCTAACCTTTTTGTTTATGTTATCATATTTTTTTTATAAAATCAATCAAAAATACTTTGCTTGACTAAAATACATATATTTGTTACAATGTTTGAGACATTTTAACTTAGGAGTTTTTTATGGAAAGAGAAAAATTAGGAAGCCGACTTGGCTTTATATTGCTAAGCGCAGGTTGTGCTATAGGCTGTGGCAACGTATGGAAATTCCCTTGGATGTGCGGTCAATACGGCGGCGGGGCATTTGTTTTGTTGTATTTAATTTTTTTAGTTATATTGGGGCTGCCTGTAATGGTTATGGAGTTTTCGGTAGGCCGCGCCAGTCAGGCAAGTATTATAAAATGCTATCAAAACCTCGAAAAGCCAAAACAAAAATGGCATTATCACGGTGTTGCCGCTTTTATAGGTAATGTATTACTTATGATGTTTTACACCTCGGTTGCGGGGTGGATACTTTACTACTTTATAAGCTTTGTAAAGGGCGATATGACAGGCATTACCAACACTCAATCTGAATCGCTGTTTGGCAATATGTTATCCAATGTACCAGTTATGGTAGGCTTTATGGTAATTGTGGTACTTATGGGCTTTGCTATACTTTGCTTTAGTTTGCAAAAAGGGCTTGAAAGAGTTACCAAATATATGATGGTATTACTTCTTGTACTTATGATTGTTTTAGCTGTTCGCGGTTTTTGGCTTGACGGCGCTAAAGAAGGTCTTTTGTTTTATTTAAAACCCGATATAAGCAAAATAAACGGAAATGTTGTAGTAGGTGCTATGAATCAAGCCTTTTTCACGCTTAGCCTTGGTATTGGTTCTATGGCGATTTTCGGCAGTTATATCGACAAAAAGCGCACCCTTATGGGCGAATCAATAAACATACTTATACTTGATACCTTTGTAGCAATTACAGCTGGTCTTATTATATTCCCCGCTTGCTTTACATTTAATGTCGAGGCAGGCGCAGGACCAAGCCTTTTGTTTGTGGCAATGGCAAAGGTATTTAACAATATGTCAGGTGGCAGAATATGGGGCTCGTTATTCTTCTTATTTATGTTCTTTGCAGCTATGTCTACGGTACTTGCCGTATTTGAAAACATACTTGCTTGTGTTCGAGAAATGACAGGATGGAAAAGAATCAAGGCCTGTATTATATGCTGTATAGCAATGCTTGTGCTATCACTGCCTTGTGCACTTGGATATAATGTGTTTAGCAATTTTAATCCCTTTAACTCAAACACTAATATCCTCGACCTTGAGGACTTTATCGTTAGCAACTGTATACTTCCGTTGGGTTCACTTGTTTTTATTCTTTTTTGCACCAGTAAAAAGGGTTGGGGCTTTAACAATTTTATTGCCGAAGCTAACACCGGTAAAGGTTTAAAGGTAGCGCTATGGCTACGACCATATTTCACCTATGTGCTACCACTGATTATTGTTTTTGTATTTATAATGGGTATTATAACCTTTCCGTTTGCTGACAACTTTACAATACTTAATTGGTTAAAATCATTGCTTTAATAAAGTTAAAAGCCGTGCTATGCACGGCTTAATTTTTTAAGCAAATAACGCAGTTGACACCACATTTAAAATTGGTATTGTAAACACACAAAGCAGTGTGCTAAGCAGAACGCAGTTTGCTGCAAGCTCGGTTTCGCCATCATACATTTCGGCTATATTAAGCATAACTGCCGCGCAGGGTGTACCGCCCAATATAAACATAGCCGCTTTAAAAATAGGAGCAAGCGGTAAAAAGTATATAATTGCCAGACACACAAAGGGGAAAATCAGCAGTTTACAGGCACATATTATATAAACATATGCGCGCGAAAATAATTTTTTAAAAGAAACCGACGCAAGACGAATACCCAAAATAATCATGCAAAGAGGTGTTGTGGTTTTGCTTAAAAGACTAATTGCATCGGTAAGCAGTTTTGGCATAAAGCTTTGAAAATTTAACGCATACATAACCAGCGCTACAATAAGGCTTATAAAGGGCGGGTTTAAAAACGCCTTTTTTAGTGTCATTCGTTTTTTGTCACCAGTAAGGCAATAGGCACCCACGGTAAATGTAAGCATATTCATACCCACAATGTAAACACACGCAAAACAGGCAACCTCAGGGTGACCGGGAAGCAGCGCTTTTATAATTGGTATGCCAAAAAAGCCCGCATTTCCAAGACCGAAGCTGACGGTCAGCATACGGTATTTCACGTCGTCAAATTTTTTACGAAAAATTCCGTAAAGCACAAAGGTAAGAACTGCCTGTATACCAAGCGACACCACAAAAAACAGCATTATCTGACCAATATTATACCAGCTTCGTTCGGTTTCCATAAAAGATGATACAACCATACACGATGAACAAACATACACCAATATTGCCGACAGGCTTGACAGATGCTCAGCCTTGGTTACCTTTGCCTTACAACACAAAAAACCTGGTATTATGTATAATAATGTGAGCAATACATTGCTAAAAGCAACAAGCATTTAAAATCAATCCTTTAAAATTTACTGTATTAGATAATAGCATATAAAATAACTATTTACAAGCAAAAATGCTATGTAAATATTTTTATAAAAGTGTTTGATTATTTATTACAAGCTTAAATTTTAGCCCTAGTTTTTCGGCTGCCTTTCGGCAGAGCAGCATACGGCCCATAAAAATTTCAAAATAATCCATAACTGAACCGTATTTTGTATCAATTGTAAGGGTAAGAGTTATTGACTTTTTGTCATCACTTATTGTAAGGTCGGCGTTTGTTACCGAATAGTTTACCCTATCGTGAATATCAAAATTTATTTCTTCTATGTTGCGCACACGATTGCGGCGAACATCTGACTTGTCAGCTAAAATAAGGGCGGCTGCAAATTGGCTTACAGGTACTCCCGTGCCCTCGTCATGATTACCGATTGCCGTTACAATATCGGCAATCTCTTCTGAATCAAAGCCTAATTTGTCTAAAATTCTAAAAGCCATAACTGCTCCGCTTTGGCTATGGTCTATGCGATTTACAAGGTTACCTATATCGTGTAGGTAACCTGCAATTTTTACAAGCTCTACCGTGCGGTCGTTGTAGCCTAAGGTTTTTAAAATATACCCCGCCTTTTCTGCAACAACGGTTACATGAGCAAAGCTGTGCTCGGTAAACCCAAGTGCCGCAAGCGAGCTGTCTGCCGCCTTAATATAGTTGTGAATTGCCTTGTTTTTCTTAATGTCGTTATACGTCATAATTTTCTCCAAATTAAATTTTAAAAGTTTGTCAAATTAAAAAAATAGTAGCGTGAAATATCTCGCTACTATTTTACACTTAAAATATTATTTTTTCAACCATTATTAATATATAAGCATAAATTATAACAGTAGGTTGCTATTATTGGGTACTTTTTAACGACTCGAAAAACTCTGCAAGTTGTGTGTTATCTTTGATTGTTGTTAATTGGTTATAATTGTAATCATTTTTTGTCACAAACATACATCCAGAATAATTAACAAACAGCAAAAATTATTAATAGAGCCTACTTTCTAAATTTAGTATATCATAAACCTAATATCTTTTCAACGAAAAATGAAGCATTGGCTTGCGCAAATATGAAGCACTCGCTTACGCTCGCATGAAGCGAAGCGCACATTTTTTGTTCTTAATGTTGCGAAGCAACGCTTCATAGCGACAGCGACTTCATATTTATGCACCGTAAGGTACGCTTAATTGCAACCAAAAACCTCTCGGGTTGCGGTGCCCGACATTTGCGAAAAAGTCGCAACATCGTTGGGCGAAGCCCTCACCGTTTATGCCGAGCATAACACTGTTTGCCGTAAGGCACCCTCGTTTTGTGTCCGCTAATGCTCAACGATGTTCTCGCTCCGCTCGAAATGATGTTGACCGCAAGCGGTCAAACGATGTTGTGCCCTGCGGACACAAACACAAAAAATAAAGACCATCGTTCGATGGTCTTTATTTTTTGACTTGTGCTACCGAAATAGATGACATATAAACAACGATTAGAACAATAATAATTGTTCATTTTCTTTGGCAATTTTATTCGAATCTGCAAACGGAGTATAATTCATTAAAAGAGCCTCTGTGACCAAATTCCTATTTGTCTCTTTTGCACCGATATGATAAAAATGCTCTTTTGTTTTTTTGTTACAAAAACCCCAAACTTTTTTAAGATATTCATTCTCTCTATATTTTGTATGTTCCCATGTAGATAACATAAATTTTGCATTTGAGTTCACTAAACACTCACAAAGTGTGTACTCGTTCTGTTCGTTCCAACTATCATAATAATCAACATGGCGCCCAATATACGGAGGATCGCAATAAATAAATGAATTTGAATCCGCAAAAGAAATGGTTTTGTCAAATGGTTGACATATAAAGTTCCAATTATTGTTTTTAATTTTTGTTGCCACAAACTCCACTTGATTAGTGATTTTTGTAATATACGCTTTTGCAAATCTTTCAGGTTTATGTCCGTATGGAACATTAAAATCGTTGTTTTTATTAAACCTCATCATACCATTAAAACAAGAACGATTTAAAAACAAAAAATCAAGTGGATTATGTTCTTTGTTAAACCTTTCTCGAACACAAAGATAATAATCATTATCACCTTTTATTAGGTTTTTGCCTTCGTTTTCTAAAAAAGACCTTACAATATAGGGGGTTATGACACCATTTTGGATTTGCTTATAAAAATTTATAATGTGTGGGTTTGTATCTGCAAATATTGCGTTGTGCGGTGCTATATTAAAGCCTACCACGCCTGAACCCATAAACGGCTCTATCCATAAAGTGTCCTTATCTAAAACAACAAATTCTTTTATTGTTGGCACAAGTTTTGTCTTTATGCCTTGTATTTTTAACGGTGGAACAAACACCCTACTCTCATTCATCTTTTATACCCTTTCGTTTTGTGGCTTTAGGATTATTTAAAGTTTTAGGTAATCTTCTATACTTTAAATATTCTTCAAACGATGAAAGTTTTTTTCTTTTTTTATTTTTACCAAGTATCTCAATTTTTCCAAAATTTGACCAATAGTCATCAAAAATCTCTTCGCCAGCTTTTGCAAAAACTCCATTACCTTCTAATATATCGGAAATTTTTTGAACACTTCCTATATTAGCAGTATTTCCGCTTCCACCTTTATCACTTGCAATTTTCCACTTTTCTTCAGCAAAAAATAGAAAATTTTTAATAACAGCAGGTATTTTATCAACTTCGTTGATATTATATTTTTTTAGTTCTTCTTGCTTATCTAAATCGTTTCTCGAATATATAATACCCAAACAAAAATGTCCGCTATATTCATCGTATGGATATTGAATGTTCTTGGTGCTTGTTCTATCAGTAAAATATTCGCCATGTGAACCTAAAGTAAAACCATTGCAAAACCCGGGATATTCTTCGTATCTGTAAGTTGTTTTTAAGTCCACGGCAAATTTTATCTTGGGATTTTTCTTTGATATAAAAGTCATATCTGGATACCAGTTTTGACAGGTCGCTAGTTCAATAACATAACCTATTCTCTCTGCAAAAGCAACAAAATGAGGAAACAAATGCAACTCCAAAACCTTTGAAACTATTTTCGTATCATTAGAAATGGTATATACATTTTTGAAAATATCAATAAATCCCCGAACTGTCCATTCGTCATCATTAGCAATTTGTTCTGCCAATGTGTCCGCAAATTTTTTTAGTTCAGACAAAAATTCTTGTTTAATTTTTTCGTTTTTCATTGTCGCCTCTCCTTTATATTAAATAAGGACAAAAGTATTATATCATATTCTTATTTTAATTGCTATAAAATTTTAAAAATAGTTCAGTTCCTGCCCAAACGTCGAATTAATGGGATGTCATCTTTTTGTTTCAACCGTGTTTTACATACAAAAAACCCAGCAAACCGTGATGGTTACTGGGTTTATCGGGCTGTCATCTATTTTGGTAGCCAACCATGGTTGCGGGGCTGACAAAACTTATATAGTTTTAATCTCAAATGTAGCCGAGCCCCTCTTGCGGTGCCCGACATTTGCGACAAAGTCGCAACATCGTTGGGCGAAGCCCTCACCGTTTATGCAGAGCATAACACTGTTTGCCGTAAGGCAACCTAGTTTTGTGTCCGCTAATGCTCAACGATGTTGTGCCCTGCGGACACAAACACAAAAAATAAAGACCATCATTACGCTACTTCTCATAAGGATTTTTTAGCGTAAGGCGGTGGCTCAGGTTAGGACGGACAGTTTCGGCTGTCCGTCCTTTCTGCTTTTAACCTGCTTTTTCTATTGGTGTTTCGGGAATACTGCCGATATATTGGAAATAGATATCGATTTGTTGTTCGGATGTCTTTTTCCACTTTTGTGCGCGTTCGTGAATAACAATCTTCGAAATAAAGGTTCGCAGTATCTCCGGAGTCAGTTCCTGCAGGTCAGTGTATTTCTTTGCGATCGATATAAACTTTTCAACGCTAACGGTGATCGATTTCAGTTCCTCAATTTCTTTTTGAAGTTGGGGGATTTTTTCTTTAATGGCTTTTTGTTCTTCTCTGTATTCTTCAGATAACATACGGAATTCTTCGTTGTTGACTTTGCCAATAACGTTGTCCTCATAGAGCCTTTTGAACAATGCTTGAAGGTCGCTGTTCCGTTTTTCTTTACGTCTTAGTTCTGTTTCCTTTGCGCTAAGCTCCCGTCTGTTTTCTGAGGAGCTTTTGTTGTTTATAAACGCAATAAATTCATTGGTTTTCGTTCGCGCATAGTAGGTTATCCTTCGGATTTCTTCAAGAACAATTTCATCCAATGCCTTTTCTCTTATCTTGTGAGGAGTACACAATTCTTCGCCCATATGCTTGTGGTATCGGCTGCAGATAAATCCAAAGGCATCTTCCTTGATGGTAGTTCCCCATATAAAATACATTTTGGAACCGCAGTCTGCACAATGGAGAATACCGCTATACTTATTAACTTCACCGCGTCGTGTTCTTCTGCGTTTTCCTGCTCTTACTTTT